>JAYSSW010000774.1:0-3296 GCA_043720335.1 Planctomycetia bacterium | reverse complement strand
CCGGTCCCCGACAGGACCACTCCCACCGACAGGTGGCCGTAGTTCTCCGCCAGCGCGTTGTAGAAAAAGTCGATCGGCATGGGGGGGCCTCGCCCTTCCGATCTTGGCAGCACCGTCAGGTGGTTCTCGTGGATGCCCAGCAGCGCGTTCGGCGGGATCACATAGACATGACCAGGGTCGATCGGCGCGCCGTCCGCCGCCTCGCTGACCGACATCGCCGTGGTCCGCGCCAGCACCTCGACCAGCTGGCTGGCGTGCTTCGGATCGAGGTGCAGGATGACCACGAACGCCATCCCCGTGTCAGTCGGCAGCGCCCGCAGCAGGGCCGAGATCGCCTCGATGCCCCCGGCCGACGCGCCGATGCCCACCATGGCGGTCGAAGGCCGGCCCGGTTTCGGCTCCTGCTCTTCGGAGGTGTTCGCGCTGCTTTGTATGGACAAGAACTCACCCCGCTTCGTGTTACAGTCCTCCAGTCTAGCCGCATCCTCCAACCTCCACAAGGAGTATCCCGCATGGACGCACCGCTTCGGACGCTCAGCGGCGCCTTTGCGCCCTGCAATCGGCAGCATCCGTGCCAAGCGACGAAACGTCTACGCCGCCGGGTTGCAGCAACCTGGCTCCGCGTGCCGATTTACCATGACGGGACTACCAACCTTGCAATCGCGGCACCGCCAGGCGAAAATGGAAAGGTTCGGCGCCACGCCCCTCTTCGAAGCGGGAACAACGACCCATGTCCTACTTGCGGCTACTGCTGACGGGCGTCGCCCTGTTCCTCGCCGCGTCGTTGCCGAGTAACGAGGAGAGGACGTTTTGCAACGTCGTGGACACGGTCAACTACCGCCACGACGTGCTGCCGATCCTGTCGAACAAGTGCTTCGCCTGCCACGGCCCCGACGAGTCGTCGCGGAAGGGCCGGCTGCGTCTCGACCTGCGCGACGAGGCGACGAAGCCGCTCCGGTCGGGCCGGGTCGCGATCAAGCCTGGCAGCACCAGCGAAAGCGAGCTGGTGCGCCGCATCGACAGCCGCGACGCCAGCGAGGTGATGCCGCCGCCGGACAGCCACCACGCACTGACCGCCGCTGAACGCGACGTGTTGCGCGGCTGGATCGCGCAGGGCGCCGAGTACCAGCAGCACTGGGCGTTCGTGAAGCCGGTTCGTCCGGCGATTCCCGAAGTGAAGACGCCGGGCTGGGTCCGCAACGAGATCGACGCGTTCGTGCTGCGTCGGCTGGAGAAGGAGGGGCTGAAGCCGTCCCCCCAGGCCGACCGTGCCGCGTTGATTCGCCGGCTGTCGTTCGATCTGCGCGGGCTGCCGCCAACGATCACTGAGATCGACGGCTTCCTCGCCGACCAGACGCCGAGCGCGTATGTCCGCGTCGTCGACCGCATGCTCGCGTCGCCGCACTACGGCGAGAAGATGGCGCAGCAGTGGCTTGACCTGGGCCGCTTCGGTGACACCAGCGGCTACCAGAACGACAGCACGCGTTCGATGTGGCTGTGGCGCGACGAGGTGATCGGCGCCTTCAATCGCAACCAGCCGTTTGACCAGTTCACGATCGAGCAGCTCGCCGGCGACCTGCTGCCGAGCGCCACCCTCGAGCAAAGGATCGCGTCGGGGTTCAACCGCAACACGCGCTTCAACGAGGAGGGGGGCGCCGACCCGGAGGAGTCGGTGGTCCGCTACCACGTCGACCGCGTCAACACGCTGGGGCAGGTCTGGCTGGGGCTGACGCTGGGCTGCGCCGAGTGCCACAGCCACAAGTACGACCCGATCTCGCACAAGGAGTACTACCAGCTCTTCGCGTTCTTCACGGGCATCGCCGAGCCGATGAAGTCGGGCAACCACGACCAGCCGCTGCCGCCGCTCATCAAGAAGCCGTCGCCGGAGCAGACGCAGACACTGCAGAAGTGTGTCAAGGAGCGGAAGGTCATTGAGCAAGCCATCGGCCACGAGCTGAAGCGGATCGCGTACAAGGACCCGCTCGCCGCGAAGGCCGACACGGTCAAGCCGGTCGTCGAGCACGACGATGTCATCTGGTTCGACGACGCGCTCCCCGCCGGTGCGAAGACCGAAGGTGCCTGGAAGTGGGTCGAGTCGCCGGTGCGCAGCGGCAAGAAAGCGACGCGGCTGCGCGGGGCGGGCTTGCAGCAGCAGGTCTTCCTCGGCGGCGACACGGCGCTGCCGGTCCTGCGTGGCGACAAGCTGTTCGTGCATGTTTGGCTCGACCCGCTGAATCCGCCACGTTCGATCATGCTGCACTTCAACGACGGGACTTGGGAGCATCGCGCCTACTGGGGCGAGGACAAGTGCTACATGGAAGGCGCTCTCAACGGCCCGGCCCACCACCACGCCGGGCCGCTGCCGGAGCCGGGCCGCTGGGCGCGCCTGGAGATCGACGCCGACAAGCTCGGCCTCAAGTCCGGTGCGTCGCTCGTCGGCATGGCCTACACGCAGTTCGACGGCGCCGTCGTCTACGACACGCCCGGCGTCAGCACACTCTTCCCGCCCGACGACCGCGTGCTCGTCTCGCAGATCGCCTGGGAAATCCTCGAACGAGGCAACGACACGCTGCCGCAGCCGGTTCACGTAGCGCTGCTGCTCGATCCCGCGAAACGCAGCGAAACGCAGCAAGCGACGCTGCGCGAACACTATCTCCGCAAGATCCACACCGCGACGCGCGAGGCTCTGGCGCCGCTGGAGCAGGAGTACGAGCAGCTCACGAAGACGATCCAGCAGACCGAGGACGCCATCCCGCACACGATGGTCAGCGAAGAAATGGCCAAGCCGCGCGACGCGTTCATCCTGCTGCGTGGCGACTTCCAGCGGAAGGGGGAAAAGGTCAGCCGGGCGACGCCTGCCGTGCTGCCCGCGTTCCCCGCCGACGCGCCGAGCAACCGCCTCGGCCTGGCCCGCTGGCTCGTGTCGCCCGACCACCCGCTCACCGCGCGCGTGACCGTCAACCGCCTGTGGGCGCAGATGTTCGGCGCCGGCCTGGTCCGCAGCGCCGGCGACTTCGGCACGCAGGGAGAAGCCCCGTCGCATCCCGAACTGCTCGACTGGCTGGCGACGGAGTTCGTCCGCACCGGCTGGGACGTGAAAGCGCTGCTCCGCACCATGGCGCTGTCGGCGACCTACCAGCAGTCGTCGTCGTTCAACGATGCCGCCAAGGCCGACCCGCACAACCGGCTTCTCGCCCGCGCGTCGCGGCATCGCCTGACGGCCGAGGAGGTGCGCGACAACGCCCTGGCGGTCGCCGGCCTGCTGAACCCGAAAGTCGGCGGCCCGTCGTTCATGC
>JAYSSW010000773.1:0-14918 GCA_043720335.1 Planctomycetia bacterium | reverse complement strand
TCATGGCCCTGGTGCCGCTCGTCACCATCGCGTTCTCCGTGTGGGTGTCGCTCAACCTGCTGGCGATGATGACGCTGATCCCCGGCGTGCACCTGGTGAACATCAGCAAGATCTTCGCCATCGTGATCCTGTACGGCGCCGGGACCGACTACTGCCTGTTCTTGATGAGCCGGTACCGCGAGGAACTCGAATCGGGCTGGCGCGTTGAGGAAGCGATCGCTCGCAGCGTCGGCGGCGTTGGTGAAGCACTCGCCGCGAGCGCCGGCACGGTGATGGTCGGCCTGGGGCTGATGGGGCTGGCCGAGTTCGCCAAGGTGCGCTGCGCCGGACCCGCGATCGCGTTGAGCCTGGGCGTGGCGCTGCTGGCGTCGCTGACGCTCACCCCCGCGCTGCTGCGGCTGATGGGCCGGGCGATGTTCTGGCCGGGCAGGTCGCCGTCCTGTGCGTCGCAGAAACGGCTCGCCATCGCCCGCGCCAAGCCCGTGGAAGGCTTCTGGGACCGCGTCAGCCATGTGGTTGTGAAAAAGCCGATCCTGACCTGGTTCCTGGCGACGGCGGTGCTGCTGCCTCTCGTCTTCGTCGGCATGGGCGTGAAGCCGAACTACCGCGCGACCAGCGAGCTGAACCCGAACTGCGAAAGCCTGCAAGGGTTGGCCGCGATCCAGAAGCACTTCACCGCCGGCGAGGTCGGCCCCGTCACCGTGCTGCTGACCTCGACGAAGGACTGGACCAGCATGGAGGGGCAGTGGGAGGTGATGCAGCTCAGCCTCGGCTTCCGCGCCCTGCCCGGCGTGGCGGAGGTCCGCTCGCTGACGCAGCCCCTCGGCAGCCCGATCCCGATCTTCCCGCCGATCCTCAACGAGGACCATTGGCGGGCGCGCCTCTACAACTGGGTGCAGCCCAAATTGCAATGGCTGCGCGAAGTGATGCTCGACAGTGCCGAGGACCATTATCTTTCACGGACGCAGGTCGACAGCCCCGATGGCAAGCGCAACGTCACTCGCCTCGACATCGTCCTGTGCAGCGACCCGTTCGACGCCTCCAGCACCGAAACCTTGCAGGTGATCCAGACCTGGCTGAAGTCGGAGTTGCCGCGCACCACGTTCCTCGGCGACGTGCAGTCCGAATGTTTCGGCGTCACCTCGACCGCCCAGGACCTCGCCGAAGTGACCGAGAGCGACCGCCTCCGCGTCAACGGCTTCGTGCTGGCCGCGATCTTCGCCATCCTCGTCGTGCTGGTGCGACGGCTGTGGCTGGCGGGCTACCTCTTGGTTACGGTGCTGGGCAGCTACTACTCCGCCCTCGGCGCGACGGTGCTGATGGGCTACGTCTGGACCGGCCAGCCGCTCACGCACGTCGATTGGCGGGTGCCGTTCTTCCTGTTCACGATCCTGGTCGCGGTGGGCGAGGACTACAACATCCTGCTCATGAGCCGGGCGATTGAAGAGCGCAAGAAGCACGGCCCCGTCGAAGGGATGCGGCGTGCTTTGGCGAAGACGGGCGGGGCGATCACGTCGTGCGGCCTCATCATGGCCGGCACGTTCGCGACGCTGATGCTGGCGCGGCTGAACACGCTGGTGCAGGTCGGCTTCGCCCTCGCCTTCGGCGTGCTGGTCGACACGTTCATCGTGAGGCCGTTCCTGGTGCCCGCCATCGCGATCCTGTTCTGGAGCGGCGACGAACCCGCCGCCGAGACCGAAGCGCCCGTGGCGGACCACGTCAGCGACCGCACGCACCAAGCCGCCGCGTAGGCGACGGCAACTCCTTTCCGAAGGAGGGGATGACGAGACGCTACCACCACACCCAGCTGGACCAGACGAACAAGGCCATGTTGACCGAGATGGTCGCGCACCAGCTCGCGGGCCAAAGCGGTGAGATGGAGTGCCGGGCCGAGCGGCGGAACAGGTCGGCCGCCATGGCCGCGACGCTGGCCAGCACGTTCGCCGCCGACAGCCAAAGCAGAGGCGCCGCCGCGCACAGGTTGTAGATCCCGGCCGGCAGCAGCGCCACCGAGCCGAGCAGGCAGATCCGCCCCAGGTCGCCCCAGTACAGGCGGCGCAGGCCGCTGCTCATGCCAAGGGCCGACGCGCCTGCCTGGACGACCCAGGTGAAGCACGGCACGACCATGCCGACGGCCAACACCTCAGTGACATCGGCGTGGGCCGCCAGCTTCGCCAGCGACCCGGAGAAGACTGCGGTGACGGCGCCCCCCGCGAGAAACCACGCCGCCGTCGCGGGATAGGAGTAGCCTGCGGGAACGGAGGCGGCGGATTCGTTCATGGGTCCTATCCCTTGCGCGATCGAGAAAGAAGCGTCGGCGACTGAACTAACCCTGAGCGCAAGCGAGGGGATCGCATGGCAGCTCGCTGAATGAGAATATTCGCCAACCCGGTTCACTGTTATCCCCTCGCTTGCGCTCAGGGTTAGTTCAGTCTCATATCGGCATCAACTCCGGCATGTCGTGGGATGGCCCGCCCGCATCAGCCAGATGTCGGCCGTCGGCTTCCGCGACTGCAAGCGCGAAACCGCCGTGTAGTCGTCCTCGTCGATCTCGAAGTCAGCCGACTCGACATCGATGGCGACGAAGCGGCCGTCGTCCTCCGGCTTGAGCGCAGGCCGCACCTGGCGGTCGAAAATCTCTCCCCCAAGTCGGGCAAGCTCGTCGAGGCTGCGGCGCGGAGTCGTTGTCGGCATGGCGGATCCTCCCGATGAATCAAAGCCACGCTCATCCTACCGCAGCGGCCTTGTTAGATCTAGCACAGCACCCAAGCGTGCGAAAGAGCCAGCATTCATTTCACCAATCACGCCATTCGTCGATGCAGTCCGCAAGTTGGGGAAATCGAGCGGCGGACATGATCTGCTCGTAGGCTTCGTAGATGTCGTCTCTTTCGACCGTGTCAATGAATTGACGCTCCGAGTCCAATCGATTGAACGCCTCCACGGACCGCCGAAGGAATCGCTTGGCGGTTACTTTCGTGAGTTTCGTCGCGGTCCGCAACTCTTCGATGAGGGTTGAAATCACGGCCCTTGCCGCTTCCAAGTGCCGAGGAGCCTCGTCGCTGTCCTGCTCCCAGTTCGCGAACCAGGTCCGGCCAACCAGGGTGTCGAGCGTCAATTCCTTCAGATACTTCGCCCTGGTCTCAGCCGCTCTACGTCGAGATTCGGCGTCGGCAGCGGTCTTCAACGCCTCTTCCCGCAGCAGTGCTTCCCGGTCGTTGTCCCAGCGCCACTGCGCCAAAACCTGCAAAGCAACCGCATTCCAATTGGCGTAGGAGTTGCTGTCTGCTGAGAATTCTTCGTCGCTGACCTCGATCCGTCCGAGAATGGCGAAGTTGGACGGCATCCGTTCCGAAACCCAGAAATGCCACCGCACGTTCTCCCAGCCGTGGTGGTTGAGAACGAGCGTTTCTCGCAGCTCAGACAAATCGAGCGATGGCAGGCCATTTCCGATCCATGGCGAGGTCGCGATCAATGCGGATGGATAGCCGCCCTCCGTTTGTCGACGCAGCACCCTGCCCGAGCAGAAACGGCCGTCGGCCATCGGCGAGGCGAACACCGTGCCGGGCACAGGCAAGTCGTCTTCGCTGAATTTTGGCCTTTTCGGCACGGATCCCAACCCTCGCAAAATCGGCTTGATCCATCGAGAATATTGCCACGCCCTCACCCCGCCACGTCGTCCTTGCGGAACAGCACGAAGGCGCGCCACAGGTACTGCAGGCCGCTGATGGCGGTCGACGCGAGCATCGACCAGATGATGAGGTCGCGGATCAGCGTGAACGTGTCGCTGGGGTTGTGCAGGGTTGCGAAGATCGCGAACAGGGCGGCGCACTGCAGCACCATCTTGATCTTGCCGAGCCAGTCGGCGCCGAACGTCGCTCCCAGATTTTCGAGGAAGCTGCGCAGGCTGGTGATGATCATCTCGCGCGACACGACCACCACGGCCATCCACGGCGCCAGGCCGGAATTCCCGACCGGGACGAGGAAGATGTAGGCGCCGCACACCACGACCTTGTCGACGAGCGGGTCGAGGTTGCGGCCCAGCGTGCTCGACAGCCCCTGCTTGCGGGCGAAGTAGCCGTCGAGGTAGTCGGTGACGGCGGCCAAGGCGAAGACGACGATCGACCAGACCCAGAGGTGGTGGTGGATCAGCACGAACAGCACGACGCCGAGGACCAGCCGCGACGCCGTCAGGTAGTTCGGCAGGTTCAGGACCGGCGGTTCCTTGGTCGGCAGCGGAGCGGTCGTCGACATGCGGGTCTCGGGTTCCAGGGGAAGTTCAACGACGGATTAAGCCCCACCATGAGCGAAGCAATTGGTGGGGGTCAAACCCCCAGGAATCGCGTTGCTCATCCTGGGGCTTGACGGACAACTCACCGCACCGCGCCGATCACGCGGCCGACCAGGTCGTAGCCGTCGGCGGCGGTCACCTTCACGGTCGCCAGGTCGCCGGGCCGCAGCCCCTTCCCCTTGACGCGGACGATGCAGTCGATGTCGGGCGAGTCGGCGTGGCCTCGGGCGTGCAGGTGGTTCGGCATCTCCGGGTCAGGCCCGTCGACGATCACTTCGATGGTGCGGCCCACCTGGGCGGCGCTCCAGCCGAGCGCGAACTCCTGCTGCGTCTGCATGATCGCGTCGCGCCGCTGCAGCTTCACCTCCTCGGGCAGGTGGCCGTCCAGCTTCACCGCCGGCGTGCCCGGCTCCAGCGAGTACGGGAAGACGCCGCAGCGCTCGAACTTCGCGTCCTTGACGTACGCGGCCAGCTCCTCGAACTCGGCCTCCGTCTCGCCGGGGAAGCCGACGATGAACGTGGTCCGCATCGTCAGGTTCGGGATCGCTCCGCGCAGCTTGCCGATCAGTTCCTCGATCTCCGCCCGGCGGACGCGGCGCTGCATCCGCTTCAGCACGCGGTCGCTGATGTGCTGCAGCGGCATGTCGAGGTACGGGATGATCTTCTTGGCGCTGGCGATCGCCTCGATCACATCGTCGTGGAAATGGATGGGATACGCGTACAGAATGCGGATCCACTCGATGCCGTCGACCTGGTCCAGCTCGCGCAGCAGCTCGGTGAGGCGGACGCGGCCGTACAGGTCGAGGCCGTAGTAGGTGGTGTCCTGGGCGACGAGGATCAGTTCGCGGACGCCGTCGGCGGCCAGCTCGCGGGCTTCGCGGATCACTTCCTCGATGGGCTTGGTGACGTGCTTGCCGCGCATGCCGGGGATGGCGCAGAAGGTGCAGGTGCGGTCGCAGCCCTCGGAGATCTTGAGGTAGGCGTAGTGGCGCGGCGTGATGCGCAGGCGGGCGGTGTCTTCCAGGGCGCGGACCGGGGCCGGGCGGAACAGCGAGCGCTGCTCGGCGTTCTGCGACACGGCACGGTCGACGACGGCGACGATGTCCTCGCGGCCGAAGACGCCGACGATGTGGTCGACGCCGGGGACTTCGAGAAGCAGGTCGTCCTTCTTGCGTTCGGCGAGGCAGCCGGCGACAACTACCGCTCCGACCTTGCCCTGCTCCTTGAGGGCGAGCATCTCGCGGATGACGCCAAGCGACTCCTGGCGAGCCGGCTCGATGAAGCCGCAGGTGTTGACGACGACAACGTCGGCGCCGGCGGCGTCGGGGACGAGGGTGTAGCCGTCCTGCGCGAGCTTGCCGAGCATGCGTTCGGAATCAACCAGGTTCTTCGGGCAGCCGAGACTGACGAAGGCGTAGGTCTTGGACGTCATCATGATCCTTTGGCGGAGCCGGGAGCGGCGAGTTCGAGCGGTTCGAGGGTTTCCATGAGCATCAAGGAGACGTCGTGCCAGCGGAGCTTGGTATCCGCGTCGTCGGGATAAGCCGCGTAGATCTTGGCGGTCGTTTTCCCCAGCAGCAGCAATTCAGGGTGCCGGACCTCGAAGGTGGCACCGCTCGCCATCTTGATCCGGAAGGATTGGAACGGCTCCGCGTCTAGGTACTCAACAACTTTTCGCAACGGCATCATGTGCGAGTTCTCCAGGAAACGCTCCAGCAGTCGCCCTCGTGACAGCGAGGTCGGCGCTGGTTTTTCAATGGCTGGGCCTCATCCCTCTAGCTTATCGGAATCGGCGCCGGTCAGGAAGGCGCGGCCGCTGCTGCGCCGCTGCGGGCCGGCGACGAACGACCCTGGCGTTTGGGCGGGGGGGAACATGAAAGCCCGGCACGCGCAACGCATGCCGGGCTGATCGCCCGCTGTTTTCCCCGGCTTCCTGGCAGGGGTTGTCCGCCACGCAGCAGGGGAGGGGGCGTCAGCGGCCGTTCACGTTGTCGTGCAGTCCGGTCTCCTCAACGCTCGTGTCAAAGCTCTAGTACGACACGCACGGCGAATTCTCGGAGAGGAACTCGACCAGCTTGGCCCCGCCGACGATGACGGCGCCGGCCACGAGGCTGTGCTCATCGAGCTTGCGCTTCTTGAAGCACGGCGAACAGACATAGATCTTCCCGCCGGCGGCGGCGAAGCTGGCCAACAGATCCTTCAGCGCGGCGAAGCCCTCCTCGTGGATGCCGTCGGCGTAGCCCTTCTGGGCCAGCCGCACCCCTTCGATGCTGAGGAACACGACCGTCTCCTTGTCGGAGGCGACGGCGGCGTTGGCGATGACGAAGGCGACCGTCGCCTTGTCGGCGTTGTCCTTCGCGGCTGACAGGCTGACACAGAAACGTCCAGGCATGGCTTATCCTCGTTTGCGTTCGATGTGGTATTCGGGATGCTGGAACCAGGCGAGCCGGTTCCCCGTGAGCCGGCACCAGGACGGGAGGTCCTCCGGGGCGCCCGGGTCGAGAGCGGTCACCTTCAAACATTCGCCGGGGCTGACCGCGAGCAGCTTGCCCCGCAGCGCCATGACGAGTTCGCCGCAGCCCATGTCGCCCGCGTTCCATGCACTGGCGATGCGCGACGAAACCAGCGTCGTTGCATCTTCAACCCTCGCTTCCGCGACCGGTCCAGCGGCTTCGTTCCACAAGCAGGCGGGATGAAGGGGATCGGCCATCCGCTCGCGTTCGCTGGCGGTCTTCCACGCGCTGCGGTAGCACTCGCGGCGCTGGGCATGCTGCCAGAGCTGCTCGCGAAGTTCGGTGCTGGATCGGACCAAACCGCGCGACAAGCACCCCAGGCAGCGGGGCGCGTCCTGGAAGCCGAGCGCGACGCTGAACAGCACCTCGTGGCCACAGATGCTTGCCGCGCAGTCGACGCAGGGCGTGCCCGTGGAACGCTCCATCGCGAGCAGCAGCGGCGCTTCAGCATCGTCGGGTTCGTCGATCATTGGCGTCGCAATGCGGGTGAGCCTGGCACGGTGGACGGGGTCGCGGTGGCGAAATCGATGGTCAGCTCGGCGTCCGCGCAGGTCACTCGGTCCGCAGGCATCGTGAACGTGACGCGCAGCTGGGCCGAGGTTGCGTCGGCGGGGATCATCAGGGCTTCGACCGAAGCCGCGTAGAAGCCGTCGCCTCAGCAGAACGCGGGCATCTCGGCCTGGTCGTGGCGGCCGATCTCGACGCCGGCCTTGAGGTAGACGATGGTCAGCAGCGGCTTGCAATCCTCCGGCACGTCGTGCTCGCCGACAAGGCACGACGGCTGGCCCGCCGCTCCCTCGGCTTTGATACGGACGAACAACGGCGATGGCTGCCCAGCGACCCAGGGGGAGGACCAGTGCAGTTCCGGCGTGACGCGGTCGCCGGGCGCAGGTCGTTTCAGAGGCGGCGTCGGCGCGGCGGATCGGCACGCGAGCAGCGTGAGGAGCAGAAGACAGCAGTAGTTTCGGGGCTTGAACATCAGAACCCCCGGCGTTGCCGCCGGGGGGATTCCTTGAAGTCGATGAGGTGCAGGAGACTCGACTACTGGTCGAGCAGGTTCAGTTCGCCGAGGGAGGGGCTTTCGGAGTTGCACCACTGCTCGTCGGTGACGCCGGCGCGGACCATGCGGACGCTGCCGTCGGCGAGGCAGACATTGATGCCGCCGGTGGAGATGCTCTGGGACTTGAGCGGATGGGCGTTGAGGGGGCTGGGCTGCCATTCGGGGGCGCGCATGCATCGGCAGCCCCAGGCGTAGGTCCAGGGCCAGGCGGTGTTGTTGGCGGCGGCGAAGTTGACGAAGCCGGTGCGCGGCCAGTAGCCGTTGACGTACAGGGAGTTGGTGGGCAGGGCGACGGTGTAGTCGGTGGTGACGGGATAGACGCCGTAGGCCCAGAGCGAGGCGCCGAAGCGGGGGTTGCCTGCGGGGCGGGAAGCGACGGCGTACTTCTCGTTGAACATGATGGTGTTGGAGGTGCCGTCGGTGATGCTGGTGAGCTTGATGCCGCGGTCGCCGAAGAGCTGCCAGTTGGCGGGGAAGCTGGTGAGGCCCCAGACGCCGTTGGGGGTGGCCCAGGGAGGCGTCGGGTCGGCCGTGCCGGTGGCGGCGAGCCACGAAGGCTCGGCGGTGGTCAGCGTGTAGACGCCTTCGCCGTAGGTCACGTCGCCGGGATGGCGGAAGATGGGGACCTTGGCGCCCTTGGCCGCGTCAGGGCCTTGGTTGTAGAGCGGCGTCTGTTCGATGTAGGGCAGCAGATGGTAGTAAAGCGCGCCCGGCTTGCCCGCGTGGTCGCCGTACATGGCGGGCGTCTTCTTCGCGGAGTCGTGGCAGGCGTGCGTCGCCAGGCCCAGCTGCTTCAGGTGGTTGCGCGCCTCGGTGACGGCGGCGGCCTCGCGCACCTTCTGCACCGCCGGAACCAGCAGGGCGATCAGGATGGCGATGATGGCGATGACCACCAGCAGCTCGATCAGCGTGAACGCGTTTCGTCGGCTCGTTGCGAGCTTCAACATGGGAACTCCTTGCGGGAAAAACGAAGGACGAGGAAGGAGGAGCTTCGTGAGGGCCTTCACCTCAAGGACGCCACGACAGGGCGTCGCACGAAGCGATCAACACGGCGCAACAACAGCGCAACAGCGGCGGCGATCCGTGCCGGGAGAGATTGTGGTTTGGATTTTCGCCAGCGAGGACGGCGGGGCGTCCATGGTCATGACGGGGGAGATGGCGCGAAACCGCGCCGAAAGGAGTGAGGCGACAAGAGCGCCGTCACGCAGTGGTGGGCATTCAGAGGAAGCCAGGCGTGAAGCCGAAGCGG
Organism: Planctomycetia bacterium; assembly: GCA_043720335.1. Taxonomy (GTDB): domain Bacteria; phylum Planctomycetota; class Planctomycetia; order Gemmatales; family Gemmataceae; genus JAYSSW01. The sequence continues at coordinate 5,808 of JAYSSW010000773.1, read as the reverse complement.
TTCTTCATGATGAAGTCATCGTATCTGAGACAAGGCAAACGTCCACGCGAACCCTTGCCGCGCATGCCTATCAAGGGGGCCGTTCACTCTTGGACGTTGGCACGTTCCGATTTGTTCAGTTTCACTCCATGAAAAACATCGCGACGCCGAACACCCGAACACCGATTGCGCGGTTTCTTGCTTGCGGGCGCGGAGCGAATCGTTACGATCCAGCCGTCCCAAAAGCAACAGCACCAAAGGAGCACGTCATGCCTCGTCCTTTTCGCGTGGCGGTGATCGGCCGGACCGGGCGGGGCAACTACGGGCACGGCCTCGACGTCGTTTGGCAGCAAGTCGACAACGTTCGGATCGTCGCCGTCGCCGACGAGAACGCCGCCGGGCGGCAAGCCGCGCAGCGACGGCTGAACGCCCCGAGCGCCTACGCCGATTACCGAGAGATGCTGACGGCGGAGAGGCCGCACCTTGTCAGCGTCGCGGACCGCTTCCTCGACCAGCACCGCGACATGGTGCTGGCGTGCGCGGCGGCGGGAGCGTCGATGTTCCTGGAGAAGCCGATGTGCCGCGACCTCGTCGAAGCCGACGAGATGGTCGCCGCCTGCGAGCGACACCATGTCAAGCTGGCGATCGCGCACCAGACGCGCTACAGCCCGCGCTTGCAGCGGGTGCGCGAGATGATCGCGGCCGGGCGCATCGGCGACCTGCTCGAAATCCGCTGCCGGGGCAAGGAGGACGCGCGCGGCGGCGGCGAAGACCTGATGGTGCTGGGCACGCACCTCATGGACCTGATGCGCTTCATTGCGGGCGACTGCCGCTGGTGCTTCGCGCAGGTCGGCGTCGCCGAGCGCGAGCGCGTCAGGCCGATCACCCGGACCGACGTGCGCGAAGGGGGCGAAGGGATGGGCCTGGTCGCGGGCAACCACATCACCGCCATGTTCGGCTTCGACCGCGGCGTGGTCGGCCATTTCGCCACGCACCGCGCCACGCGCCAAGCCGGCGAGCGCGACCGCTACGGCATGACGATCCTCGGCAGCCGGGGCGTGATCCAGGTGAACCTCGGCAGCCTGCCGGCGGCGTACTACCTCAGCGACCCGTCGTGGTTCCCGGCCCACAGCCGAGCGAACTGGCAGGAGATCACCAGCGCCGGTGTCGGGCAGCCCGAGACGCTGCGCGACGGCGGCCTCGGCCAGGGCAACCTCTGGATCGCCAACGACCTGATCGACGCCGTCGAGCGCGACCGCCAGCCGCGCGGCAGCGTCCATGACGCCCGCGCCGCTCTGGAGATGATCCTCGCCGTCTACGAGTCGCAGCGCCTGCGCGGCGTCGCCGAGCTGCCGCTGCGCAACCGCCGGCATCCGCTGTCGATGATTTGAACGCTCCTCAAGCCTGCTGCCGAGAGGCGGCGGGGTCGCGGCGTGCGTTGACCCCGCCGCCTCACGGCAGCGGGCTTGACAGCTACTTATTGACCACACCCATCAACAAGTTCTTGCAAACCGCCCGCGCAAACCCGAAGATGAATCCCACGGCGGGACGGGCCTGCCGCTTTCTGGGTGGGAGCGACTCATGCGCGGATGGTCGATTTTCGCAGTCGTCGGGCTGCTGCTGGCTTCGTCGTGGATGGCAGTGGGGCAGAACAAGGAGAAGCCGAAGTGGCCGCCAAGCCCGCACGTCGCAGCAACGGAGGCGCTGACGCCGGCCGAGCAGGTCAAGAAATTCAAGCTGCCGGTGGGCTTCGAGATCCAGCTGGTCGCCAGCGACCCCGACCTCCGCAAGCCGATCAACATCGCCTTCGACGCGGCCGGCCGTTTGTGGGTTACGGAGACGATCGAGTATCCTTTCGCCGCCAAGGACGGCAAGGGGCGCGACGCCGTCAAGATCCTGGAGGACTTCGGCCCCGACGGCCGCGCGCGCAAGATCACCACGTTCGCCGACGGTTTGAACATCCCGATTGGCGTGCTGCCGACCGCGAAGGGCGCCCTCGTCTTCAGCATCCCGGCGATCTGGAGCCTGACCGACTCCGAGGGCAAGGGCAAAGCCGACACGCGCGAGGCGATCTACACCGGGTTCGGCACGCAGGACACGCACGGCATGACCGGCGAGTTCCAGCAGGGCTTCGACGGCTGGATCTACGCCTGCCACGGCTTCGCCAACAAGTCCAACGTGAAAAGCAAAGGCGACACGTCGATCGCGATGCAGTCGGGCAACACCTACCGCATCAAGGCGGACGGCTCGCGCGTCGAGCAGTGGACCTGGGGGCAGGTCAACCCGTTCGGCCTGGCGTTCGACCCGATGGGCAACCTCTTCTCCGCCGACTGCCACAGCCGGCCATTGACGCTGCTGATGCGAGGCGCGTGGTACGAGAGCTTCTCGAAGCCGCACGACGGTCTCGGCTTCGCCCCGCACATGAACACCTTCGACGGCCACTCGACCGCGCTGTGCGGCGTTACGTCGTACAACGCCGACCAGTATCCGAAGAACTGGCAGGGCAAGCTGTTCCTGGGGGACGTGGTGCTGAACCGCGTCAACGCCTACACGCTCGACTGGACCGGGGCGACGCCGAAGGCGGTCATGGAGCCGTTCATCACCAGCGACGACCCGTGGTTCCGCCCGGTCGACATCAAGCTCGGCCCCGACGGCTGCCTGTACATCGCCGACTTCTACAACCGCATCATCGGCCACTACGAGATCGCGCTCGACCACCCCGGCCGCGACCGCGACAAGGGGCGCATCTGGCGCGTCGTCTATCGCGGTCCCGACGGCAAGGGCCAGCCGCGATCGGTCGCGAATCTCGCCAAAGCGAGCGTCAAGGAACTCGTCGCATCGCTCAGCAGCCCGAATCTCACCGTCCGCATGGAAGCGACCAACCAGATCGCCGAACGCGGCGGCGCCGAAGCCGCGCTGCTCGATCCCCTCGTTGGCAAGATCAGCGAAAAGGGGGACGCCGACGCGAAGGTCCACACGCTCTGGGCCTTGCACCGGCTCGGCAAGCTCGACGCCAAGACGCTGCTCGCGGCGACCGGCGCCAAGGAGCGAGCCGTTCGCGTCCACGCGCTGCAGATCATCGCCGAGGACAAGGAATGGAACGCCGACCGCCTCGCAGCGGTTGAACGCGGGCTGAAGGACGTGGTGCCTTTCGCCCAGCGGGCAGCCACCGAAGCGCTGGCGAACCATCCCGACGCGAAGAACCTGCGGCCGCTGCTCGACATGCGCGAGCGCGTCTATCCCGGCGACGCGAGCATGTTGTACGCGGTGCGGCTGGCGCTGTGCACGCAGTTCCGCAAGGGGGTGCCGGCGCCGACCACCCTGGGCGAGCTGAGCGAGAAGGACGCCCGCGCCATCGCCGACGTGAGCCTGGGCGTGCGCGACCGCAGCATGCAGGATTTCCTGAAAGCGTACTTGGTGAAGTACGAGGACAAAGCGGATCGGCTGCGCGAGTTCTGCCACCACTTGGTGCGCTACGGCGACGACGGCAGCACGAAATGGGTGCTCGATTTCGCCGCCAAGAAATACGAAGCCAACCGCGTCGCCCAGGCGATGCTCGTGAAGGCGGCCGTGCAGGCGACCCAGGAACGCGGCGGCGCGCTCAGCGCCGCTGACAAGGCCGCCGCCGAAAAGATCGTCGAAGGCTTGCTCGATTCGGAAGCGGCGCGCGAGCAGATGGCCGGCGTGGAACTGGTCGGGATGATGAGCCTCGCAAAGTCGCTGCCGAAGCTGCTGACGCTGGTCGCGGACAGATCAATCAACGAGAACCTGCGGCGCGTGAGCATCGTGGCGGCGGCGAAGCTGGACGCGAAGTCGGCGGTGCCCGCGCTGTCGAAGCTGCTGACGGACGACGCCGAGCCAGGCGCCATCCGCGAGCTTGCCGCCAGCGCTTTGGCGAGCGTCAACCACGCCGACGCGCACGCGGCGCTGGTGCAGTCGCTGCAGCATTCCCCCGCCCGGCTGCAATCGGTCATCGCCCTTGGCATGGCGAGCAGCGCGGGCGGCGGCGAACGGCTGCTGCTGGCGATCGAGGCGGGCAAGGCCTCGCCGCAGCTGCTGCAGGACCGCGACCTGGCCGTGCGGCTGGACCAGGCGAAGGTGCCGCAGGCCCAGCCGCGCGTGAAGAAGCTGACCGCCGGGCTGCCCCCATCCGACGCCAAGTCGGCGCGGCTGATCCGCACGCATGCGGCCAGCTTCGACGGCGCCAAGGCCGACCTCGTGGCGGGCCAGAAGCTGTTCGAGAAGCACTGCGCCGCCTGCCACCAGGTCGCCAGCAAGGGTTCCAAGATCGGCCCGCAGCTCGACGGCATCGGCGTGCGCGGCCTGGAGCGATTGTTGGAGGACGTGCTCGACCCCAGCCGCAACGTCGACCAGGCGTTCCGAAGCACGGTCATCGTGCAGGAGAACGGCCAGATCGTGTCGGGGCTGGTGCTGCGCGAGGAGGGCGAAGTCGTGATCTTGGCCGACGCGCAGGGGAAGGAAGTCCGCCTCGCGAAGTCGGCGATCCAGGAGCGCAACGTCAGCCCGCTGTCGCCGATGCCGTCGAACTTCGCCGAGCAGGTCACGGAAGGGGACTTCCGGCACCTGCTGGCGTTCCTGCTGGCGCAGAAGGGCGTCGCGAAGTGACGCGCTGACGAGGTCAAGCCCGCTGCCGTTAGGCGGCGGGGTCAACGCACGCCTCGACCCCGCCGCCTAGCGGCAGCGGGCTTGACACGATCGAACTTGCCTCCTCTTCCTTGCCCCCGCGAACAAAAATCAAACCTTCGACCGGCGGCCCTCGTCTTTTCGGTGGATTTATGGCGAAGCCTAACGAACCGTCGAGCAATGGGAAGCCAACGCCCGACGAACTCCTCGTCGGGATGTTCAACGACCTGCGCGACGAGCTGGTCAGCACGCTGGTCTACGTCCTGGGCAACCGCGAGGACGCCAAGGACGCCGCCCAGGAGGCGTTCGTCAAGTGCTGGAACGCACGCGGGCAGATCGGGCAGATCGTCAACCTGCGGGCGTGGATCTTCCGGGTATGTTTCAACACGGCCAAGGACATGCAGCGAAGCGCCTGGAACCGCAAGTCCAGGCCGCTGCGGGCGGAGCAACACACCATGATGGCAAGCGACCTCGCCCCCTCCGAGCAGATGGAACGCAAGGAGTCGCTCGAACGCCTCCGCAGCGCCATCCTCACCCATCTGCGCGAGGAGGAGAAGGAGGTCTTCCTGCTGCGCCAGAATGGCGAGATGACCTACGACCAGATCGCCGACCTGCGCGGCTGCCCGGTCAGCACCGTGAAGACGCAGATGCGCAGCGCCCTCAAGAAGCTGCGGCGGGTCCTGAACGAGTCCCTGGTCACCGGACCCTGATGGGCGGCGTCCGGGCGAACGGCCTGCGTGAGCGGGCTGGTCAAACTTTCAACGACGGCAAGGTTCCACCAGCCCGCTTACGCAGCCCGTTCGCCTGGATGCATGACTTCCTCGCCCCCGCAATTGACGGAAGCCCCGCCCGCCCGCCTGCTTGACTGATCGACGGCGGAATTTTGGAGACGACGATGTTCTCGTGCGACCAGTGCCAGCCCCAGATGCTCCCGTTCGTCTACGACCTGCTCGAACCCGACGAGCGGCAGGCGGTCGAGGCGCACCTGCGCGACTGCCAGGCGTGCCAGGCGGCGCTGGTCCAGGCGCGCGAGCAGGCGGGGCTGCTGGCCGAGGCGGTCAAGGAACGCCACGCCGACGTGAAGTTCCAGGCGCCGGCGCCGGCCGCGACCCCCGCGTCCACGGCCCCGACGCTCGTGATGCCCCGCGTCGGGCCAGCGCGGCGCCCCTTCTTCCTCAACCGCTG
>JAYSSW010000772.1:0-3308 GCA_043720335.1 Planctomycetia bacterium | reverse complement strand
CCGACCGCGCCCAGGTCCTGGTGCACCTCCAGGTCGAGGAACATCTTCCACTTGTCGAGCGCCTGGTCGGCCCAGACTTTGTGCAGGTCGCGCACCAGCGCGTTGAGGTCGATGCGGACGCGCTCGAACTTGTTGGGGTCGCGCTGCACGGTTTGCAGAATCTCCTGCAGCCGCTCGGTGACGGTGCCGAGCGTGCCCTGGATCTCGTGCAGCATCGGCGCCTGCTCGGGGGTGGCGGTCGGGGCCTCCAGGCAGCGGCGCAGCAGCTCGTTGGGGCGGACCAGCAGATTCTTGATGTTGTGCGCGTACGACTTCGCCATGACGCCGATGTTGTGGAACATCTGCGACTTCAGCTCCAGGGCCTGGCGTTCGGCCTCCTGCTTCTCGCGCTCCGCCTCCTGGCGGCGCAGCTCCTCCTCGAGGTGGCGCCGCTCGGCTTCCTGCTGGCGTTTCTCGGCGTCCTGGCGGCGCAGCTCCTCCTCCAGCCGCGAGCGTTCGGCCTGGTGCAGCCGCTGCTCGTCCTGGTAGCGTCGCTCGCTGCGCAGCTGCTCGCGGCGCTGGTTGAGGTAGATCCACAGGAAGACGAGGAAGGCGAGGAAGGTGCCGCTGACCGACAGCCACAGCTGCAGGGCGGCGACCTCGCGCTCCTTGGTCTGCTGCTGCTGGTAGGCGTGCAGGTGGTAGCGGAGCACGATGCGGACGCCGGGGTCCTCGCGCAGCGGGTAGACCAGCTCGCGGTACTGGTTGACGCGGTGCTTGTCGTTCTGGGTGGGCAGGTCGGAATCCCAGACGATCGGGGTGAAGTCGAGGCGCGGGTCGTTCCGCTGCGCCACCTGCTGGTCGAAGACGACCTCCAGGCGGTAGATGACCGGGAAGAGGGGGAGCATGCCGGTGTAGATCTTGGTGGGGGGCGAGCCGAGCGACTTGAGCTGCTCCTCGATCTCCTCGCGCTTGTCGAACTGCCTGGCGAGCTTCTTGTTCACGAAGGGCGCGTCGCGGGCGCCCTTCAGCTCGTCGGAGACCTCGGCGGAGACGCGGAGCAGCTCGTTCATCAGCTCCGGCAGGGTCTTGATGCTGACGCGCGCCTCGCGGAGCCACTCGGTCATGGCCTCCTCGTCGTACAGCTGCTGCCCGTGCAGCCACGACTGCAGCGGCTTATGCAGCAGCAGGTAGATGAAGACGAACAGCAGCAGCGGCGACAGGACCGGCCAAAGCGCGCTCCAGCGGCGCTGCCAGCGCTCGCGCCAGGGCGGTCTCACGCGGGCAGGTTCGGGGGGGGCGGAAGCCATGCGATTCCGGGGTCGGTGAGGGGTGGGGTCGCGCAAGCCCCACCATGAGCAACGCGATTGGTGGGGGTCGAACCCCCAGGAATCGCGTTGCTCATCCTGGGGCTTGAGAATGAATCATCCCCGCGTCAGCGGTACTCCACCAGGTGATCGGCGACGCGCAGCCAGCGGGTGCGCGGGCCGTCAGGGAGCGCCGACCACACGGTCAGCGTGCTTCGGCTGTCGACGGTGCGGCCGCCGATGTGGGGGCGCAGCATGACGATCTGCTCGCCGGTGTAGCGCTGGCGGTCGCCGCGCTCGTCGAAGAGCGGGCGGCTGCGGTCGGCCCAGGCGTCGCTGCGCGGGGCGTAGACGTGCTGCCCCTGCACGCCGCTCCCCTTCCCGCCCGGCTGCCAGCGCATCTGCTTCAGCCCCTGCACCAGCGCCGCCGGCCCGCGCGCCAGCCCGCCCCCGTCGTAGGCGGAGGCGGCCAGCGCCTCCAGCACGTCGCGGTAGAGCAGCAGGTCGTGCGTCCCGGTGGTGGTGCGCTTGGTCGCCGGGTCGCTCGTCCAGGCGAAGCCCGCCTCCTCGTCGACCGGGTTGCGGTGCGCGAAGAAGACCAGCGGGATGGGCATGTCGCGGATGTCCCAGGCGAACATGCGGTCGCGGTAGACGTTGTTGAACGAGACCGAGTCGCCGCTCACCACCAGCAGGTTGCGCGAGTCGAGCGGCGCCTGGCGGTACAGCGCCCCCAGAAGCCGCCGCATCCGCTGCGCCCCCGTCGGCAGCACCAGCAGCGAATAAGGCGTGATCTCGTTGGGCGACCGGAGCATGTTGTCGACCAAGGCCTGCTCGTAGCGGTTGGGCTGCGTGAAGTCCCCCACGCTGTAAGGCACCGTCGCCGAGAACCCCTGCAGGTGGTCGGGCAGCGGGCAGCGCTGGCTGAACTCCTGCGCGAAGATCCGCGCCAGGTCGAGCGAGTAATGGTCGTCGGCCCACTCGAACTTGTGCATCATGCGGGTCTGCAGGCACCCCGACGCCAGCAGCGTCCCCAGCGCGCCCCACGCGTCCCCCAGCCCCGCCGTCCCCGCCAGAGGCTCGAACGCCGGCCTCTCGTGCGCCCAGGCGGTCGGCGTCTGCTGCACGAAGTCGAGCACCGCCTCCACCATGAGCGGGTTCGTGAACGAGAAGCGGAAGCTCCGGCCCGCGTAGCGCTCGATCAAGGGCCTTGGATTCTCCTTGTCCGAGTCGTTCGCCGCCGTCGCGGTGGTGATGAGGAAGGCCGGCTTGTCCCCCTCGTCCCAGCCGACCTTCTTCAGCCAGTCCGCGATGTCCTCGGCCCGCGCGCTCGACCCGCCCCCCAGCACCGCCAGCGGAGGCCGCGCCCGGCGGCGCAGCTTCTTCACCCAGTCGGCGATGCCGTACTCCCCGCTCAGCTTGTACCAGCGGATCCACAGCTTCTCGTCGGGACGGTCGGCGAACGCCAGCGCCACCTCCGGCACCTCGGCGGTCCGCTGCGGGTACGCCCCCTCGGTGGACGCCAGCAGCGGCTTCTCGTCGGGCCGCACCGTCCGCCAGTGCTCCTGCAGATGCTCCAGCGCCGACACCAGCCGCTGCCACTCCTCCGCGTTGGTCGCCGGCTCCAGGAACGCGATCTCCTGCTCGTCGGGGCCGAACTCCTTGACCTGCGGCTCGGCGCCCCCCCAGAAGCCCAGCCCGCGCAGCGCGAGGTACAGGGTCGCCCCCAGCAGCACCGCCAGCACCAGCACCAGGCCGCCACGAACCGTGCGCATCGGGGAAGACACCGCCGAGAGGGGAAGGGGACCGCGACCATTCCATCCTACGCCGCTGTGACAAAGCCCGCAAGCGCGCAGGATGCCTGGTCGGGCCGCCACACGGCTCGCCTCCGGCGTCGCCGTTGCCCGGCCCCTCACGGGGCTCGGCTCGCCTGGGCTTCTTTTCTCCGCCTTTTCCTCTGCCGCCACTGCGCCTCTGCGGTTAGAAGCTGTTTCAAAACCTCAGGCGACGAAAGTTACAGGCAAC
>JAYSSW010000771.1:0-6968 GCA_043720335.1 Planctomycetia bacterium | reverse complement strand
GCTTGTCGTACCGCCCGGCGTTTCGGCTGCTCAACGCGGCGGACTACGGCGTGCCGCAGCAGCGCCACCGCGTCTTCATGGTGCTGTTCCGGCACGATGTGGCTGCCGAATGGTCGTTCCCGGAGCCGACCCATTCGTTCGACCGGCTGCTCTGGGACCAGTGGATCAGCGGCGAGTACTGGGACACGCACCGCATCGCCAGCCGCAGGCGGCCCAGCCCCTCGGCCAGCTGGCAGCCCCGCTTGCAGAGGCTGCGCGAGAGCTTCGTGCCGACGGACCTTCCCTGGCAGACCGTGCGCGACGCCGTGGCCGACCTCGACCCGCCAACGGTCAAGGACGAGCCTGCGGTCGCGAACCATCGCCTGCAGCTGGGCGCCCGCTCGTACAAGGGGCACACCGGCAGCCCGCTCGACCTGCCCGCCAAAGCGCTCAAAGCCGGCGACCACGGCGTCCCCGGCGGCGAAAACATGCTCCTCGACCTCGACGGCTCCGTCCGTTACTTCACCGTCCGTGAGAGCGCCCGCCTCCAGCGCTTCCCCGACGAGTACGTCTTCACCGGCTCCTGGACCGAGTGCATGCGCCAGCTCGGCAACGCCGTCCCCGTCACGCTGGCGGAGATCGTCGCAAGCTCCATCGCGCAGCGGCTGTCGCCCCGTGCTCCGGCGAAGGCGATGCAGCGAACGCAAGACAACAACGGGGTCTGTGGCGCCCGAATTGCGCATTCACTAAGTTGCAATGTCAGCCATTGGATTATTTAGCGATATTAGGAGTTGCCCTCGCCAAATGCAGTTTTAGATTCATTACTTCTAGTTAATAGCATTTGTTCACTAAAACTGCTGGCCATCTAAATCAGAAATCTGGACAAGATTCCCGCCCAATCCAGCAGCTTGCAGGTCAGCTCTGACGGATGCAGCATAATCGTCACCTGCCCTTGGATCGATGATCACAGCATGAATCAGTTTTTCCAAGTCAATCTTCAGGTCGAATCCCTTTGGTTTTTGAGAGGCATTTAGGTTATCAAGAAGTGATTTAAGATCGTAGCAAAGAGGGCGTGATTGTTGTTCTTCAAAATCAACCCATTCAGGAGATTTCGCAATCAGCCTCACCTCTTTTTCGTGAGAAAATGTCTCGCGCTCTTTTAGCCGCAAGAGATCCCAATATCCGTCGAAATGGCTGAAATCACTAGAATGTGCCAGATAATTCACTCTCGCAATACAAGTTTTGCTCAACTTGTTGCTACGAATCGATTCAAAGCCTAGCGATGGAGAAGCGATTGCATTTTCCAAATCTCCACAGGTCGTTTTAATCGCGATTCCTTTTTTCGTCGGAACATACTCATGCCACATACGATCTGATTCTGTTTCGCATTCGTGCCAGCAAGATACGCCGCAGAGCTGTGCCCTGACTTTAATGCCTGTTCGTATGTCGGCCATAGGCATGCGGAAGAATCTATCTCGAAAAATGGCCGCCTGCTCCTCATTTTGTCCAGCGATCCTAGCAGCATTTCGGCAAAAATCCTCGTCGCTCTCATTCAAAGCTGGGAAAGTTGCTTCCAACGGATCTGCAGTGAGTCCCGCCGGCCGACTGAACCACAAGCTTCCAACACGAAGACTTCCACCATTTAGGAGTTTCTTTAATTTCCAATCATCCATGTATTTTAGCAGTACAACGTTTGTTTCGGGCGGAGACGGATCAGGCGTTTCAGGTGTCATGACAAATCAGCCAATTGTGGATTGGAAAGGGGTCGATTGAGGCGATAGCCAGGTTCGATGCACCATATGTTGACGTGTTTCTGAAGCAAAGTCAAGCGAGCGAATGCCGGAATTGGCGCGAAATTGTGGCCTTTCTTTCTCCAGAGCAATAGGGATGTCGTGGTCGCTTTGGAAGCACCTGGGGCAGCAAAGTCGGATGAAACGGGTCCGGTTAGATACGAGTCAATGTCGGTCCTGCAAGGTGATTTGACCGAGAAGTCGATGTCTTGTTGAGTTTCAATTGCAGTCCTGACACGCTGCTAGGTCGGCCGCCTCATCGGAAAAGCTGGATTCCCATCGGCCCGCGTTCCGATTCAATGAAGTGGTCGGGACTTCATCGGTTCTTGATGCATGGGAACAGGAAATGGCGCAGCGACCGTTCGTTCACCTTCACTGCCACACGCACTACAGCCTGCTCGACGGGGCCAACCGCATCCCCGAACTCGTCCAGCACACCAAGTCGCTGGGCATGAACTCCCTCGCCATCACCGACCACGGCAACCTCTACGGCGCCGTCGAGTTCTACCGCGAGTGCAGGGACGCCGGCCTCAACCCCATCGTCGGCTACGAGGCCTACGTCGCCCACACCCACCGCGGCGACCGCTCCGCCAAGAAACGCGGCGAATCCGGCTTCCATCTCACCCTCCTCGCGCAGAACATCGTCGGCTTCCGCAACCTCGTCAAGCTCGCCTCCTTCGCCTACCTCGACGGCTTCCACTACATCCCGCGCATCGACAAGGAGCTGCTCGAAGCTTACCACGAAGGCATCATCTGCCTGTCGGGCTGCGCCTCCAGCGAGTTCAGCGAGTTCATCCTCACCGACAAGCAGGAAGAAGCGAAAAAACTCGCCGTCTGGTTCCACCGCCTGTTCGGCGACAACTTCTATGTCGAGATCCAGAGCAACGGCCTGAAGATCCAGAAGCAGTGCGCCGACGGCGCCATCGAGGTCGCCAACCAGCTCGGCCTGCCGCTCGTCGCCACCAGCGACGCCCACTACCAGCACCAGGGGGACGCCGAGGCGCACGACGTGCTCCTCTGCATCAACACCGGCCGGCTCCTCAGCGACCCCAACCGCATGCGCTACGGCGACGGCGACGGGCTGATGGTCAACCAGTTCTACGTCTGCGGCCCCGACGAGATGTACAAGCGGTTCCCCGTCCACGCCGAGGCCGTGAAACGATCGCAGGAGATCGCCGACAAGTGCGACCTGAAGCTCGACTTCAAGGCGCGCCACTTCCCGGTCTTCATCACCCCGGCGAAGAAGACGGCGGAACAGTACCTGCGCGAGCTGTGCGACGCGGGCCTCGTCGAGCGCTACGGCCCCGATGCGCCCCCCGAAGCGCAAGCGCGCCTGGAAGCTGCCAAGACGCGGCTCGACCACGAGATGGGCGTCATCGGTCGCATGGGCTTCTCCAGCTACTTCCTCATCGTCTGGGACTTCGTCCGCTTCGCCAACAGCAAGGGCATCCCCGCCGGCGCGCGCGGCTCGGCCTGCGGCGCGGTCGTCAGCTACGTTCTGAAGCTGAGCCACGTCTGCCCGCTGGAGTTCGACCTGCTGTTCGAGCGCTTCCTCGACCCCAACCGCAGCGAGGCGCCCGACATCGACATCGACTTCTGCCAGGACCGCCGCGAGGACGTGATCGCCTACGTCCGCGAGAAGTACGGCGAGTCGTCGGTCGCCCAGATCGCCACCTTCGGCACGATGGCGGCCAAGGCGGCGATCAAGGACGTCGGCCGCGTCCTCGACCTGCCCCTCGAGCACGTCAACCGCCTGACCGCGATGGTCCCCAAGGTGCTCAACATCTCGCTCGACGACTCGCTCAAGCAAAGCCCCGACCTGAAGCGCGAGTACGACACCAACCCCGAAGTTCGCCGCCTCATCGACATCGCCCTCAAACTGGAGGGGACCAACCGCAACGTCGGCACGCACGCCGCCGGCGTCGTCATCGCCAACGGCCCGATCATCGACTACGTCCCCGTCCAGCGCATGCAGCGCAAGGACGGCTCGACCAAGACCGGCGAGAGCGTCATCACCACGCAGTGGGTCATGGGGGACCTCGAAAAAGTCGGCATGCTCAAGATGGACTTCCTCGGCCTGCGGACCCTCACCGTGGTCGACAACACGCTCAAGCTGATCCGCAAGAGCAAGGTCGGCGCCCGCGGCCTCGAAGCCATCAAGGACATCGACCACCGCACCTACGCCCTGCTCAAGCACGGCCTGAACGCGCTGCCGCTCACCGACGCGGAGACGTACAAGCTGCTGCAGCGCGGCGACGCGCGCGGCGTGTTCCAGCTGGAGTCGGACGGCATCCGCGAGCTGTTGAAGCGGATGAAGCCCGACAGCATCCGCGACCTGATCGCGACGAACGCGCTGTACCGCCCCGGCCCCTTGGGCGGCGGCATGGTCGATGCCTACGTCAACCGCAAGCACGGCCGCGAGAAGCCGACCTACGAGCACGCGGTCATGGAGGAGATTCTATCGGAAACTTACGGTATTATCATTTACCAAGAGCAATGTATGCAGGTGCTGAACCGTATGGGCGGCATCGAGCTGGCCAGCGCCTACGCCTGCATCAAGGCGATCAGCAAGAAGAAGCAGGAGATCATCGACCAGCGCCACGCCGAGTTCGTGCGCGGCGCCCAGGAGCGCGGCGTCAGCGCCGCCATCGCGGAGCAGATCTTCGACTTCATCGTCCAGTTCGCGGGCTACGGCTTCAACAAGTGCGTCGTGGGCGACACCGTCGTCCACAACGCTTCGACCGGCGAGCGCGCCACCGTCGGCGACCTGTTCGAGCGGCGCCGGGACTTCGTCGTCCACGCGCTGGGTGACGACGGGAAGCTGGCTCCGCGCCGCGTCGTTGATGTCATGTCGAACGGGCGAAAGCCGGTGTTTCGGCTGCGCACACAGCTCGGCAAGACGATCACCGCGACCGCGAACCATCCCTTCCGCACGCTCGACGGCTGGACGAACCTGGAAGACCTGAAGCCCGGCGACCGCGTCGCCGCGCCGCGCCGCCTGGCGACGGAAGGCGACGCCTGCTGGCCTCGCCATGAGATCGTCGCCTTGGCGGGACTGCTCTCCGAAGGCAACACCTGCCACCCCAGCTCGCTCTACTTCTACGGCAACGACGCCACGCTGGTGAACGACTTCGCCAACGCGATGAACATGTTCGAGGACACGGTAGCGCGCATCACGGTCCGTCGCGGGCGCATCCACGAGGTCTGCGCCAACACGGGGCGCAACTCGAAGTTCGCCAAAAGCGAAGGGGGCGCCGCGGTCAAGACGCCGCGTGGAAAATCCGGCGCGTTCGCCTGGGCGACTCGGCTCGGCATCGTCGGCAAGAAGGCTCCCGCCAAATCGGTCCCCGCCGACGTGTTCCGTTTCAGCGACGCCGACCTCGAACTGTTCCTCGGCAGGCTCTGGGCGGGCGACGGCTTCATCGCCAACGTCACCTTGAAGGTTCCGTTCTACGCCACCTCCTCGCGCCAGCTTGCGCAGGACGTGCAGACGCTGCTGCTCCGCCTGGGCATCGCCAGCCGCATCCACGAGAAGCAGTTCAAGTACCGCGACCAGCTGCGGCCGGACTACACGGTCCATGTGCTGGGCGAACGGTCGTCGGAGGACTTCCTGCAGATCGTCGCCCCGCACTGCCTGGGCCGCGAAGCCGCCGTGCAGCTGCTCCGCGAGCATCACGAAACGACGCGGCGCGGCTTGACCAGCAAGGACACGCTGCCGCCCGAGGTGCGCTTGTGGATCGACGACGAGCGCCGCAAGGCCGGCTTGACTTGGCGCGAGCTGGAATCGCAGTCCGGCGTGTCGATGAAGGAGTTCCATGGCAATGGCTCGGCGGGCAAGCAGGGCTTCCGCCGCTCGACCATCGCACGGCTCGCCGCGTTCTTCGACTCCAGCCGGCTACGGCAGGCGGCGGAGTCGGACGTGTTCTGGGACCGCGTCGTCAGCATCGAGCCTCTGGGCGAGCAGGAAACCTACGACCTCACCGTCGAGACCGACCACAACTTCGTCGCGGACGGGCTGATCGTCCACAACTCCCACAGCGCCGCTTACGCGAAGCTCGGCTACCAGACGGCGTACCTGAAAACGCACTATCCCGCCGAGTTCATGGCGGCGCTGCTCACCAGCGAGATCGACGACAGCAACAAGCGCGACATCATGGTCGAGCACATCGACGACGCCCGCAAGCTCGGCGCCCCGGTGCAGCCCCCCAACATCCAGGAGGGCGAGGCGGAGTTCACCGTCGCGCACGGCAAGATCGTCTTCGGCCTGCTCGCCATCAAGGGACTCGGACGTGGCGCCGCCGAGGAGATCGTCCGCGCACGCAAGGAGCGCGGGGCGTTCCGCGACTTCTTCGACTTCTGCGAACGCGTCGACCACAAGGCGATCCCGAAGCTGGCGATTGAGCGGCTGGTGAAGGTCGGCGCGTTCGACTGCACCGGGGCGAAGCGCAGCCAGCTGATGGAAGCGCTGCCTCGCGCGATCCAGTCGGCGGGGCTGGCGCAGTCCGACCGCAAGCACGGGCAGCTCAACCTGTTCGACACGTTCGACGGCGGCGCCGACAGCAACGGCGACGGAGGCCGGGCGACCGCCGCCGACCTGCCGAACATCCCCGAATGGCAGCCGCTCGACCGGCTGAAGCACGAGAAGGAGTGCCTCGACTTCTACATCTCCAGCCACCCGCTGGCGCAGTTCGAGGAGTTCCTCAACCTGTTCGCCGGCCAGCGCGTTTGTGATCTGAAAGCGCTGGAGAACGGCCGCGAGGTCTTCCTGGGCGGCATGTTCACGCAGGTGCGGTACATGAACACGAAGAAGGCCCGCAACGGCAACAGCCGCTACTTCCGCTGCAAGCTGGAGGACTTCACCGGCGTCGTCGAGTGCGTCATGTGGCCCGACGACCTCGTCAAGTACAAGGATCTCGTCGAGGAGGACAAGATCTTCTTCGTCGCCGGCGCCCTGGAGAAGACGCGCGACGAGCCGATCGTGCAGATCCAGCGCATCCTCACGGTGGAGCAGACGCAGCGGGAGCGGACGACGGGGCTGCTGCTGATGTTCGACTTGACGGAGGAGCCGCACGAGCTGGCGAAGCTGGAGGCGGTGGGCCGCATCCTGCGGCGCACGCCGGGGAAGCTGCCGGTGTTTTTGAACGTGCGCGACGCGGCGGGCAAGATGCTGAGCATGAAGGCGGGCGACGACTTCAAGAT
>JAYSSW010000770.1:0-3323 GCA_043720335.1 Planctomycetia bacterium | reverse complement strand
CCCAGGGTGCGCTGCGCGACCCTGGGCTTTGCGATGCAGCACCTTGGGTGCAAAAACAAGATCGTTCCATCACGTCGTTCCTTGATGATCTCGAACTCGAACGGCTGGGTGGCGGCCCTTACTTTTTTGGACAGGCGGGTTCTCTGCGATCCCCTCGCTTGCGCTCAGGGTTAGTGTGACGTGGCAGTTCGCATGTCGCGTCAATCGAAGAATCCCTTGCCTGTGGCCGCCAACGACTTCATCGCGGCGGTCGGGGCGAAGCGCGGGCCGAGGTGTTCATGCTTCGCGAGCTGCTCCAGAATCTTCGGCAGGCCGACCGTGTCGGCCCAGCGCAGCAGGCCGCCGCGGAACGTCGGGAAGCCGATGCCGAGGATCAGGCCCATGTCGATGTCGGCCGGGTCGCGGACGATTCCCTCGGCCAGCACCAGGCTCGCTTCGACGAGCATCGGCAGCACCAGCCGTTCGGTGATCTCGTCCTGCGAAATCGCCCGCTTGTCGCTGCGGACCTTGTCGATGAATGACGCCAGCGCCGGGTCGTCGGCGCCGCGAGGCCCTTTCGCGTAGCTGTAGAAGCCGGCCCCCGACTTCTGACCCATCCGGCCCGCCGTGACGAGTTCGCCCAGGATGCGGTTGTCCTTCGCACGGTCGGCGAAGGCGCGGTTGACCACTTTGCCCGCGTACAGACAGGTGTCGAGGCCCACGACATCACTGAGCGTCACCGGCCCCATCGGCATGCCGAAGTCGGTCGCCGCCTTGTCGATCGCGCGCGGGTCGGCGCCCTCCTCCAGCAGCAGCATCGCTTCGTTCAGGTAAGGGAACAGGATGCGGTTCACCAGGAAGCCGGGGCAGTCCTTCACCACGATCGGCGACTTGCCGAGCTTCTTCGCCAGTGCCACCAAAGTGACAATTGTGCTGTCACTCGTCTTCGCTCCGCGGATCACCTCGACCAGCTGCATGCGGTCGACCGGGTTGAAGAAGTGCAGCCCCGCGAAGTTCTCCGGCTTGCGGACCGACTGCGCCATGCGCGTGATCGAGATGGTCGACGTGTTCGACGCCAGGATCGCGTCGGCGGCGAGAATCTTCTGCAGGTCGCGGTACAGCGACGTCTTCGTCTCCTCGTTCTCGACCACCGCCTCAATGACGACATCGTGGCCGGCCAGGTGGTTCAGGTTCTGCGTCGAGTTGAGCAGCCCCATCGACGCGGCCATCTCCGCCTGCGTCATGCGGCCCGCTTCGATGCGCCCTTGCATGCTTTTGGTCAGTCCGGCGACGCCCTTCTCCAACGCCTGCGGGACCACGTCGAACATCGTCGTCGCGATGCCGCGCCGCAGATGGGCGCCGGCGATGCCGCTCCCCATCAGCCCGGCGCCGACGACGCCGACGCGCTTCACGTCCGCCGGCGCGACGGTGGTGCTGGCGACGCCGGGATCTTTCGCGAGCCGTTGGTTCATGAAGAAGAGGGCGATGAGGTTGCGCGAAATGACGCTGCCGACCAGCGGCACGAAATAGTCGGACTCGACCTTCAGCCCCTCGGCGAGCGTAAGATTGCAGCCCTTGGCGATGGCGTCGAGCGCGGCCACGGGCGCGGGGAACTGCCCCTTCGTCTTCGCCAGCACCGCAGGCTTGGCGACGGTGGTGAAGTAGTCGAGCTGTTCGTCGGTCATGCCGACCGGCTGCTGCTTGCGTTCGCGAATCTTCTTCCAGTCGCCCGACTCACGCGACCATTTCAGGATGCGCAGGGCTTCGTCCTTCAGCTTGTCGCTGGGGACGGCGTCGAAGACGATGCCCAATTCGCGGGCACGGCTCGCCTTCACCGAGTCGCCGGAGCAGATCAGCTCGGCCGCGATGCTGGCGCCGACGAGGCGCGACAGGCGCTGCGTGCCACCCCAGCCGGGGATCAGGCCGATCTTGGTTTCGGGCAGGCCGATCTCGGTCTTGGGATGCGAGCCAGCGAGGCGGTAGTCGAAGCCGAGGGAGATTTCGAGGCCGCCCCCCATGCAGCCGCCGTCGATGAGGACGACGGTGGGGCAGGGGAGCTTTTCAAAACGGGCGACCAGGTCGAGGCCGCGCTGCGTCAGCGTTCGCGCCACGTCGGAGCTGGGCGTCGCGCCGGCGAGTTCGCGCAGGTCGGCGCCGGCGATGAACATGCCCGGCTTGCCGCTGGCGAAGACGACGCCTTGCAGGTCGGGCGTGCTTTCGAGCTGGGTCAGGATGTCTTCAAGTTCGGTCTGGACCGACTGGCTGAGGGTGTTGGCCTTGCTGCCAGGCTGGTCGAAGACGACGAAGGCGGTCCCCTGGACGATCTCCAAGCGCAACGCCGGGTTGCCGGTGGTCATGGCAGGTTCCTTGCAGGAGGTCCAGTGCGTCCCGCCCGGAGAGGATGAGCGGTCCCAGCCTTCATTCTACTGCAAGGGGGAAGAGGAGGAAGTGAACCGCGCAAGATGGCGGTGACCAGCGGAGTTGCGAGCTGAGGCAAGGGACGATGTGGCCGTGTTTTTTTTGCGGGCGCTAAACGGGGAAGGGGACCGTCACGGCAGGTCTTCGAGCCAGATGCGCAGGTCGTTTTCGTACTCGCTGGCGAGGTCGCCCTTGACCAATTGGCGGTGGAAGTCGGCGGCGCCCTTGCGGTCGAGGTCGGCGGCCTGGGCGTTGGCGAAGCGTTTCGCCGGGTCCGGGGCGATCAGCCGTTGGCACAGGTGCAGCAGCATCTCGTTGCAGCTGACGTCGGCGGGCAGGAACTCCTTGAGCCGCTTGTCGAAGCCGTTCTTCGCTTCGAGGAGTTCGCCGTAGCTTTCGATCCCCTCGAAGGGAGACTGGCCTGCGAGCATCTCGATGAGGACGTAGCCGAGGCTGGCGAGGTCGGACTGCGGCGTGCTGTGGGCGCCACGCAGCACTTCGGGGGCGGCGTAGGCGGGGGACCACATGCGGCGGGCGGAGGCGACGCCGAGGTCCATGACGGAGCCGATGTCGATGATCTTCACGTTGCCGGTCCGCTTGACCATGATGTTGGCCGGCTTGAGGTCGCCGTGGACGATGCCTTCGCGGTGCAGCGCCGCCAGCCCCGACAGGCATTGGCGCAGGATCTGCGTGGCGACGCCCGGCTTCAGGCGCGGCTGGTACGTCCCCTGGGCCAGGATGACTTTGCTGACGTAATTCCAGCGCTCGGCGGACAGCGTGCGCTCGCTCTGCTCGTAGACGCGCTGGGTGAGGAGTTCGCGCAAGTCGTAGCCGTCGATCCACTCCATGACCATGATGCGGACGCCGTCGTGCTCGATGAAGTTGTGCAGGTCGAGCAGGTTGTCGTGCTGGATGAGGGCGACGCG
>JAYSSW010000769.1:0-3328 GCA_043720335.1 Planctomycetia bacterium | reverse complement strand
GCTCGACGATGCGCAGGCCGTAGCCGTCGAGGCCGACGACCTTGCGGGGGTTGTTGGTGAGCAGGCGGATGTCCCTTATGCCGAGGTCGTGGAGGATCTGGGCGCCGATGCCGTACTGGCGCAGGTCGGGGGCGAAGCCGAGGCGCTGGTTGGCTTCGACGGTGTCGAGTTTCTCCTCCTGCTGCAGCTTGTAGGCTTGCAGTTTCGGCAGCAGTCCGATGCCTCGTCCTTCCTGCCGCATGTAGAGGACGCAGCCCCGGCCGGCGTCGGCGACCTGCTGCATCGCGTGGTGGAGCTGCGGGCCGCAGTCGCAGAGCAGGCTGCCCAGGATGTCGCCGGTCAGGCATTGGCTGTGGATGCGCACCAGCACCGGCTCGGTCTGCACCGGAATCTCGCCGCCCACTTCGATGCCGACGCCCCCCATGCACAACGCAAGATGAGGCTCGGCATCGACGATCGACGTGTACGGGATCAGGTCGAACGTCCCCATCTTCGTCGGCAGCTTCACCACAAGCTCGCGATGGATCAGCCGTTCCCGGCGCCGGCGGTACTTGATGAGGTCCTCGATGCTGCACATCTTCAGCTGGTGCGTCTGGCAGAATTCGAGGAGTTCGGGGAGGTGGGCCATGTGCCCGTCGGCGCGGACGATCTCGCAGATGACGGCGGCTTCCTTGCAGCCGGCGAGCCGGGCGAGGTCGACGCTTCCTTCGGTGTGGCCCGCCCGAACCAGGACGCCGCCTTCGCGGGCGCGCAGGCCGAAGACGTGGCCCTTGCCGCGCACGATGTCGTGCGGCGTGGAGCGGTCGTCGATGGCGACGGCGACGGTGCGGGCGCGGTCGAACGCCGAGGTGCCGGTGGTGATGCCGGTGCGGGCGTCGATGGACTGGGTGAAGGGGGTGGACTGCGCATCGACGTTGCCGGCCGACTGAGGCTCCAGCCCCAGCCGGTCGCAGATGACGGCCGACATGGCCAGGCAGACGATGCCGCAGCCGTTGCGCATCATGAAATTGACGGCTTCGGGGGTGGCCTTGTCGGCGGGGATGATGAGGTCCCCTTCGTTCTCGCGGTGCTCGTCGTCGATCAGGACGATCATCCGTCCCGCCCGCAGCTCCGCGATGGCTTCCTCGACCGCGGCGAAATTCGGCGTGCTCGGCATGGCGTGGTTCCTTTGCTAGTTCCTTCGAGGGAGGCCGTCGCCGATCGGCAGCCGGGAAAGCCGGATGCGCATCTCCGCTTTCTGCAGTTCGGTCAAGTCGCGCTGCGCGAAGTTGTAGAGTTCGTGAATGAGATTCAGCGCTTCGTTCAATGAAAGCTCGTCTTCAAGGTAGCCGAAAGTCATGGACGAATATCGAAAGATCGAGCGGCGAAAGAGGACCGGCACGAACAACGCGAGCATAGCGGCAACAACCGGCACGAACAAAAACAGCGCGGCGTAGAGGATCGCCGTGTTTTCGGCTGGCGCTTGCACGGCCACGAACAGAAAGCAACTGATCGCGACGATCTCGCAGAAAACGAAGAACGCGGCGAAACAGAAGAGGCGGCGGCGGCGAAGCGCGTCGTGCAGTCTTTCTGCCAGGCACACGAGTTTGTCGAACTCGTCGTACACCGTCTTCTTGGAAGTGTCGCCGTTCTTCAGGCTGCTCAATTCAAGCGATTGCTTAGGCATGGTAGCTCTCCAGCGTCTGCAGGAATTGCAGGAGATACTGCTGAAACGTGTGCGAATTGATTTCAGACTTTTTGAGCTTGCCGTTCCATTCGAAATCCTCCGCCCAACTGCAGATGGGGACTGCCTGCCAGCGGAAGAAATCGCTGCCGACACAACGGGTAAGTTTGTCCAATTCCTCGAAGAATCGCGAATCCCTCTCCGAAGTGTAGTGGCTTCTTGCTTTCGACAATTCATCGTGGAACAGGTCGATCTTGTTGACCGCCAGGACAAGCCACTTCGGACAATGGGTCCGAGAGTGCGCCTGCCGAATGCAACGGCATACCTCCTTGAAGTCGTTCAACTCGGCTTCCAGGTTGAACGCGCGATACTTGTTCAAGGTTGTGAGCTTTGTTTCACGGATCAAGTTCTGGACACGCACATCGTTTCTCTCCGTGGAATAGCCGAATCCCACGACATGAACGACGCCTTCCACTGGCTTGCGCGATCCAAAAACTTCGTCAAGTCCGACGAATCGGTGGCCGGCGGCCTGGCCCGGCACGATGGTGACCGCGACGTTGCGGCTCAGATTGAGCACTTGTTTTTCTACCGACTGCGACGGCATCGGCTTCCGGTACCCTGGCTTCAGCGACTTGCCCAGCAGCGTGTCGACCATCAGCGACTTGCCGATGCCCTGCATGCCGGTGACGGCGAGGCGCGGACGGCGACCGGACCACTTTTCCCAGAGGCTGACGATCAACGAAGCGACCTTCGGGTCCTTGGCGGCCGATGCGATGGTCGGGATGATCCAGTTCAGGTTCGCCATGCCGTCTCCTTCCCCGTCATTTTAGGGCGTCGCGAACGACAACACAAGCGTGCGGCCTGTCTTTCGCCCGCAGCGGCGGTTCGCCGGTCCTTGACCCGCGCGCGGCGAATTGCGAGAATGGGGGAAAGGATATTGCCAATAGGACGTTGCCTGAACTTCTGCGTGCCCCTTCCCAGCCTGCCTGGGGCGTGCGAATCCTCTCCCTCCTTTGGACACCACGCTGCATGAGTCGTCGCATTGGCATCTGGTTGATCGGTGCGCTCGGGGGCGTCAGCTCCACGGCCGTGCTGGGCATCTCCGCGCTTCGCCGAGGGCTGATCGACAACACTAGCCTCGTCACCACCACGCCCCTTTTTGAAGGCCTGGATCTCGACGGCTTCGACGCGTTCGTGGTGGGCGGGCACGACATCCGCCGCAGCAGCTTCCATCAAGCGGTGCAGGAGCTGCATGAGCGGTCGAACATCTTCGACCACAAGCTCATCGAAGCGTGCAAGCCGGACCTCGACGAGTGGTCGGCGAACGTGCGGCCCGGCACCGTCCTCGGCGCCGGCCCGACCATCGCGAAGCTCGTCGACCAGCCCGAAGTGAACCGCGTCAACACGCCGCGCGAGGCGATCGACCGCATCCAGGCCGACCTGAAAGCATTCAAGGCACAGCACAAGCTCGACCAGATCATCGTCGCCAACGTCGCCTCGACGGAGCCGCCGCTCGATCTCGACGAGCGGTTCGGCAGCGTGGCCAACTTCAACAAAGCGCTCGACGCCAAGGGATCGGTGATCCCCGCCAGCACGCTGTACGCCTGGGCGGCGCTCGATCTCGGCGTGCCGTACGTCAACTTCACGCCGTCGCTCGGCGCGTCG
>JAYSSW010000768.1:0-3328 GCA_043720335.1 Planctomycetia bacterium | reverse complement strand
TCGGCCGCCGGCCGGGTCGTGGGGACGCCGTCGTTCATGAGCCCGGAGCAGTGCCGAGGGGACGAGGTCGACGACCGATCGGATCTCTATTCGCTCGGCGCGACCTATTTCATGCTGCTGACCGGGCAGGCGCCGTACGCGCGGCGGACCGACCTGCAGGTGCTGTTCGCGCACTGCACCAGCCCGGTGCCCGATCCGTGCGAGGTGGCGCCGGCGATCCCCGCAGGCTGCGGGGCGATCGTGCGGCGCGCGATGGCCAAGGAGCCTGCCGACCGCTATCCCGACGCGGCCGCCCTGCTCGCCGACCTGGAGTCGCTTGGGACGCAGCAAGCGCCGTCGCGCCGGACCGCCCCGACGCGCCGACGATGGCGGGCGGCGCTGCTCGCGCTGTTCTTGCTCACCGTGCTGGCGGCGGCCGCGCTGCCTTGGCTCCGCTTCCCTCGTGTCGTCGAACCTGCTTCCCCTTCCACGCTCGACGCGATCCGCAAGCTGCTGCCGGAGATGACGACGAACGCGGGGGGCGAAGTGGAGTCGCTGGCGTTCTCCGCCCGCGACGAACGCCTCGCCTGGGGCACGTGCGAACAGAACGCGGCCCATGTGTTCGACCTGCGCACCGGCGAACGCCGCGCGATCCCGATGGAAAGCCGGGTTCACTGCGTCGGCTTCTCGCCGGACGGCCAGACCCTCGCGGTCGGAACCGCCGGCGTCCAGGTGCAGCTGTTCGACGTGCAGGACGGCGTGAAACCGAAGCGCAGCGTCGATGGCGAACAGGGCAGCGCCGGCGCCCTCGCCTTCTCCGGCTCGGGCGCGTGGCTGGCGGTCGGCTTCCTCCCCTGGCAGGACGGCGGCGTGGGGCTGCGCGTGTGGAGCCTCGCGCGATCGGCGCCGGAGATCGTCTTCGAACGCCGCTCGGCAGGCGTCGACGCGGTCGCGTTCTCGCCGGATTCCAGACTCCTGGCGACCGCCACGCTGGATGGCGGGGTGAAGCTGTGGAGCACCGCCGACTGGAAGGTGCGTGAGGCGTTCCGCGTGGATCGAGGCTCGGTGCAGGCGCTGGCGTTCTCTCCCGACGGCCGAACCCTGGCCGGCGCGGTCGCCGGCGCGCCGCATCCGGTGCTGCTATGGGAGACGGCCGCGCCGGCGCGAGGACGGTCGCTGCTCGGCCATCGCGACGTGGCCTGCCTGGCGTTCTCCCGCGACGGCCGGCTGCTCGCCAGTGGCGGCGCCGACGGCGTGCGCTTCTGGAGCCCCGCGACCGGCCTGGCGCAGCGGCCGCTGCTCGACGAGCATCGCGGCGCCCTGATGCGCGGCCTCACCTTCTCCCACGACGGCGCCGTGCTCGCCACCGGCGCGAACGACGGCGTCCTGCGCTTCCGCCCCTCGGAGGCAGGCCATGAGTGACACGAACGCCAACCCGCTCGGCGTCTCGGCCGACCTCGACCGGATCACGACGCAGTGGTCGGCCGTCAACGACCCGGAGCGGTTCCTGCTGCGCTACGCCGGCGCGATCCGCGCCTACCTTCAATCGCTGCTGAAGAACGCCGCCAATGCCGACGATGTCGCCCAGGAGTTCTTCCTTCGCGTGGTGCAGCACGGCTTCGCGCGGGCGGCGCAGGACCGGGGCCGCTTCCGCGACTACCTCAAGATCGCCGTGCGCAACGCCGGGCTGACCCACCTGCGCCGACTGCAGCGCCAGCCCGACGTGCTGGGCGACGCGCTGCTCGACTCGGTGAGCGTCGAACCGGCGGAGTCGGCGGAGGACCAGGAATGGCTGGCCGACTGGCGCCGCTGCCTGCTGGACCGGGTCTGGCGCGCTCTGGAGCAGCACGAGCACCTCGCCTCGGGCAACCAGTTCTGCACGGTGCTGCGGCTGTCGGTCGACCATCCCAGCGAAGATTCGCCCGCCCTGGCCCGCCGCGCCAGCGAGCGCTCAGGCCGGCCTCTCACGGCGGAAGCGTTCCGCAAGCAGCTCAGCCGTGCCAGGCGCGCGTTCGCCGAGCTGCTGGTGCAGGAGGTGGCCCAGACCCTCGACGACCCGACGCCGCTCGCCACCGAGGAGGAACTGGTCGCCGTCGGCCTGATGCAGCACGTCCAGCCCTTCCTGCCCTCCGATTGGCGCACGCGGGGCCAGCTCGCGGACCGCGAATAGCGTCCCCACCCTTGCTTCGATTCTTTTCTTGAATTCTCATCCCGTCCGGTCACACCTCGCCGCGGTGCGCGTATTGCCGATGACAGGCAGTCGCCAAACCGTCACGACGACGAACCCAAGGAAGCCGACGCTCTCGTTCGGGAGCCGGCTCCCATGCATCCCACACCGCCGCGCACGCGGCAAGGCACTACGATGAAGAGCATCCTCAACCACTGGCTCCGCTTCCTGAAACGCCCGGCGACCACCCTCCGCCGCGCCGCCCAATCTGCGAGGCCGTCCCTCGAATCCCTCGACGCACGCGACCTGATGGCCGTCGGCCTGGCCAACGGCGTCCTGTCGATCCAGGGCACGAACGTCGCCGACCACGTCAAGGTGTCGATCGACAACCGGGGGACCGCCTACGCCTACGACGACAAGGTCGTCGTCAAGGTCACGACCGCAGGGCAGGCTTACCAGGTCCACTCGCTCGGCCGCTACAAGATCGAAGCCGGCCCGAACGTCCCCGCCCCCTACTGGAAGGCCCAGATCCACACCGTCTCGTTCCGTGGCTACGCGGGCAACGACTCCTTCCTGAACAACACCTCCATCGCCTCCACCGCTTTCGGCGGCGACGGCAACGACAACCTCGCGGGCGGCTCGAGCAACGACCGCCTCTACGGCGAGGCCGGCGCGGACACCCTGATCGCCCGGCAGGGGGACGACCACCTCACCGGCGGCGCCGGCGCCGACCTCCTGCATGGCGGCGTGGGCAACGACCGCCTCTACGGCGGGTCCGGCGACGACACCCTGTTCGGCGACAACCCCAACCACGGCGAATTCGCCCCCACCGGCGGGAGCGACGTCCTCTTCGGCGACTCCGGCTTCAACACCCTCTACGGCCAGGGGGGCATGGACTCCGTCTACGGCGAGGCGGACAACGACATCCTCTACGGCAACTACCCCGGACAAATCAGCGACGGCGTCCCCGACGACCTCTACGGCGGCGAAGACTACGACTGGCTCTACTTCGCCTCCTACCCCGACGGAGACTCCCACACCATCGAAACGCCTTGATGGTTGATCGCTTCGACGGAAGGCCAGCGCATCTCGGTGCGCTGGCCTTCCATCTTCCGATGATCCCGGTTGGGATTCGGACCATGCGAGGCCGGGAGCAGGGAACTTGGCCTGTTGCGGTGCAGG
>JAYSSW010000767.1:0-15003 GCA_043720335.1 Planctomycetia bacterium | reverse complement strand
TGACAGGTGTCGATTCATGCGTCGCGTGCTCTCGCCTTCACCAGCATCAGCAGTCCCGCACCCGCCACGACCCCCGCAGCGCCGGCGGCGATCCACGCCACCGGAACGGTCGACTGCTGGCCGGCGGCCGACATGCCGACGACGATCAGGATGACGTTGTGGGCGACGTGCATCAGCGTGCTGGGCCAGACGCTGCCGGAGCGCCAGCAGACCCAGCCGAGGACCACGCCGAGCAGCGTGCTGGGGAGGAACCGTTCCGGCCCCAGGGCGATGTGCGTGACGACGTGGGTCAGGCCGAAGAGAAGCGCCGTGGCGCCGATGGTGACGCCGGCGCCGCAGCGCTTGCGCAGGGCGTTGAACAGCAGGCCGCGGAAGAACCATTCCTCCAACACGGCCGGAACGACGACGGCGAGCAGGATCGCCCAGCCGAGTCGTTCGCGCGTCTGCCGCAGCTGGGCGGCGATGGCTTCGAGATGCTCGTGCGACGATTCAACACCACCGCGCATCCATTCGAGGAAGCCGAGTTCGAGCGGCCACAGCGACGCACCCAGGATCGCAGCGGCGAACAGCGCGACGACCGGCGGCGGGCGGAAGCCGAAGCCGGTGCGCCCATCGACCCGGCCGATCCACGCGACGAACGCGGGCCAGGCGCCGAACAGCAGCACGTTGACGGCGAGCATCAGCGCGAAGCCAAGCACCACGTCGAGCGCGCCCAGCGACTGCAGCACCGCGACCAGGGCGAAGTGCAGCGGCGCCATCAGGGCCAGGCACCACAGCGCCGACGGGATGCTCGCTTCGGGCTGCGCCTCCTCCGGGCGGCGCAGCAGGTCGGCCCAGCTGCTCTGCTCGCTGTACAGCACGCTCTCGGCGCCGAACACGCGCGCGGCCAGGCTCAGCGCCGCCAGCGCGTACATCAACGTCGACAGCACCACGACCGTCGCCGTCGCCGGATCGACCTGATGACTGAACAGGTCGCGGGCCAGCAGCACGATGTTGACCAGCGGCACGATCGCCAACAAGCCTTTCAATTCGAGGTCGGGCATCATCGCCAGGGCGCCGGGCGTCAACGACGCCAGCATCAGCGGGATGAGGTACGCCTGCGCTTCCTTGAAGCTGCGGGCGAAACTCGTCAGGCTGAGCAGCACCGCCGAGAAGAACGCCGCGAACAGCAGCAGCAGCGCCAGCACCTGAATGAGCATGACAAGAGTCAGCCCCTCGTCGCCGAACAGGGCGCGGCCCAGCCCGCTGAAGCGCAGCGTCAGCACCATGCACACGAGATTCACCAATGCCGTGAGCACGGCGACGGCGACGACGGAGAAGTATTTCGCGGTCAACAGCTCGAAGCGCGACACCGGGGCGGCGACGAGGATCTCCAGCGTGCCGCGCTCGCGTTCGCCGGCGGTCAGGTCGATGGCCGGATAGACCGCTCCGGTGATCGTCATGAGGATGAGGATGAGCGGCACCAGTGCGGCGAGCGACACCATCCGCCCCGCGCCCGGCTCCGCAGGCCCCGGCTGCCGCTTCAGCTTCAGCAACGCGACCGGCTCGCCCCTCGGCGCGCTGCTCAGCCGCGCTTGCAAATTCTTCTCGTTCAGCGCCGCGAAGCACTTCTCCAGGTAAGCGAGCGCTTCGAGCGCAACCGCACTGCCCGGCAGGTAGTGGACCTCGCACTCGGCCAGGAAGTCGCGCGGCTGCTCGTCCTTGAACGCCGGCAGCTTCCCCAACACGATCCGCAGGTCGATGGTGTTGTCGCGCAGCATCTGCTCCAGCTTCTCGCGCGGCTCGACATAGCCGCCGATCTTCGGCTCGGCCTTGTCCTTCGCCGCCCCCTCGGCCAGCGCCCTTTTCCCAAGCTCCAGCTGGCGCCCGAAGATGCGCAGCGGCAGCTCCGACTCGAAGCCGAGGCGGTACTCCGGCACGGCGGCGTCGCTGCCGCGGCTGGCCAGGAAGAACTGCTGGAACGCCACGCTCATCAGCGGGTACAGCAGCAGCGGCATCGCCACCAGCGTGACGATGGTACGCCGGTCGCGCAGGATCTCGCTCAGCTCCTTGCGCGTCAGCCGCAGCACCCGCCCCAGCGCCGACGGCAGCGACGGCAGCGAGCGCAGCGGCGGCGTGTCGTTTCGCGCAGGCAGCGGTGCGGTCATGGCGTCTCGTGCGGGAGTTCAGGATGGGGTCGCGGCATGTCCTTGATTCTACGAGCAGAGAAGCCATGTCGTTCGCGCAGCAGAATCGCCGGCCCCGCGACGAAGTCTGGCCATGCGCCAGCGAATCTCCTTCTTGCCTGCCCGATTCGCGATAAGATAGTCGCCTCCGCACAAATCTCGCAGGTGGCTTTCGATGCTGCGTCGCTGGTGGTGGATCATCCTGTCGCCTCTCGCGCTCGGCGGCGCGCTGTACCTCCTGCTGCCGTCGCCGGTGCGCTGCGTCATCCAGGGGCGGTTGACGGAACTCGGCCTGTCGCCGGACGGCTTGCGTTTCCACACCTTCAACTATCGCGGACTGGAACGCAAGGGGCCGATCCAGGCCTTGGACACGCACACGGGCGAGTGCGTGCAATCGGTGCTGCCGGGCATGGGCGTGATTCATGGTTGGGCTTTCTCGAAGGATCGTCGCCACCTCGCCGTGATCGGTGATGCGATGAGCCTGCGGATCGTCGACTGGTCCACCGGCCGGGACTGGGCCGTCGATCCGCTGCCTGTGGCGGCGGTCATCGCCAAAAAGGCGCATCCGCCGCACTATCTGCTTTGCCATGTCAACTTCACGCCAACAGGGAAATACCTGCTGCTTCAGAGCCTGCACAACGAGGCGCTGTGGGTCGTGGAAACGAAGACCGGCCGGCTGGTCGACGCTTTCCCGTCCGACAAGGACGCGGTTGACGACAGGCTGTATTCGCGGGCGCTGTTGCAGGACGAGCGTCGGATCCTGCTGTTCTGGACGAACGAGAAGACCAAGCAGTTCCGCACGACGCTCTGGGATCTGGAGACGCAGCGAACCATCGAGGTGTGGGAGCAGCCTTGGCATCCTCGACTTGCCTGCAACGGCGAGGCGCTGATTCTGACGCAGTTCGACACGAAGCCGGGCAAGAAGCGCGTGATGCAGCCAACGGTCGAGATGCTGGACTTCCCCAGCCTGACGCCGCGTGGCAGCATCCAGCTCGACCGCGACAAGCTCGACGCGGACTTGAAGGTTCAACTGCTGCCGAACCGCGAGACATGGTCGGTGCGCTACAAGAGCGGGACGGTCGAGTTCTGGGAGCTGCGCACTTTGAAGCGTGTGAGCGTCGTCGAGCTGGGGGAAGATTTCCAGGAGCTGCACTTCTCGCGCGATTCGCGACGCGTGTTCAGCACGAACCAGAAAACTCGCGACATCGTCGCCTGGGATGTCGCGACGAGCAAGGAGCTTTGGCGCGAGTCGTTCAGCGACCCGCTCGCGGACCACGCGAATCTCTCGGTCTCTGAAGACCATCTTCAAGTTTCGTGGTACCATCGCGAACCGAATGGCAAGGATTTGTACTCGCTGGAAGTCCGCGACCTGGACAGCGGTGCGGTCCAGATCGCCTGGCGTGACCGCGCCGCAGGCCTTTGGCCGGTCGCCAAGGATCGTGTTCTCTCCGTTCGGCATGACAACCCAGCCGACGCAGCGAATGCGTTGTGGTGGCGCAAGCACGCGCGGACGTGGCTGCCGGGCGCGTTCTGGAAGAATCAACTGCTCGACATGAAGACGGGCCAGGTCTTGGCGAGTGCCGGCAACCTGCAGCCGTTCGGTGCGCCGATCGTCTCAGACGACGGCTCCACCTGGGTCGGCGTGGCGCGGAAGACCGACCTGACTTCCGAAGTTCACGAATACATCGTCTGGGACGTGCCGCAGCGCACCGCGTGGCGCGGGGTGCTGGTGCCGCCGCTGGCGCTGTTCACGCTGCTCGTTTCGTGGCGATGCTGGCGGTCACGGCGTCTTTCGCGTGCGGCCCAGGCTGCGCAACTCACGCCGTGAAGTTCTGCGTGTTGAAGTAGAACTCCTGGCCGGCGTCGGTGGCGGGCCAGAAGATCGGGGCCAGGCGCTCCGCTTCGCGCATCGCTTCATCGAGGGCCGCAAACACCGCCGGCCGGTACGCCTGGCCGGGGGTGCGGCCGCACACGATCCAGACCAGTTCCTCGGTGCGGACCCAGACCTGGAAATGCTCGCCGTCCCCCAGTGTCTGCACCGGGTTGGCGCCCTTCGCGACCGCCTCCTCCATCGCTTTCTGGAATCGCCGCGCCACGCCCGCCGCTTCGTCGCGGCCGAAGTTGCAGAACGTCGGCGCGTGCCCGCTCTCGCCGTCCCACCGCGCGGGAAGCAGATCCCACGGCAGCGAACGGGGCCGCGCGATCACCAGCGTCGGCGACCCGGGAGGCACCAGGATCCCCAGCGCCCGCCCCCCCGCGCGCCGAGCTTCGACCTTCAGGAATGGCGGCATGCGATCGTCGATGGCTCCCGATTCATCGTTTCGCGCCAGCGGTGTTGCAGTCCACATCATCAAACCGCAAGGGGTCGCGCGGGCGCGAATCGATGAATCGACTACTCCTCGTTCGTGAACCGGCGTTTGATGAGCTGCACCAGGTTCTTCATGACGAAGCCCTGGTCCGGAGCGAGATGCACCTCGACGCCCCGCTTGCTCAGCGTGTCGTTGATGACCGGGCCGACCGACGCGACCAGCGTGCGGCCCAGCCCCTTCATCAACGCGGGGGCGAGCTGCTTCTCGTGCGCCACCTCGAACAGCCGATCCACCTGCGGCGAACTGGTGAAGACGATCGCGTCGATGGTCCCGGCGGCCATCTTCTCGATGAGGGCGACGACGCGGTCGGAATCGCTGGCCGGGGCGTAGACGTAGGGCTGCACCGGCCAGACGGTCGCGCCGGCGGTCTTCAGGAACTCGGTCAACGGCTGGTTCGCGTCGTTGTAGAGCTGCACGCCGACGTTCGCCCCTTCCAGCGGCAAGCTGCGCATCGCCGCGATCACGCCGTCGGTCGTCGGGATCTTGGCGACGATCTTCGGCGCCAGCCCGATCGCGCGCAGCGCCTGCACCGGCTTGGGCCCGCGCGTGATGGTCGGCGTCTTCGCCAGGGCCTCGACGACCAGGTCGCGCTTGCCGTGCCGTTCGGCGCAGGTGAGGAGTCGGCGCAGCCCTTCGCCGGTGAGCAGGATGATCCACTGGAACGACCCCGCTACGAGGCGGTCGAGCCATTCGAGCGCGGGGGCGTCGTCAGCCGGGTCGAGGATGCTGAACATCGGGCAGCGGTCGGTGGCGGCGCCTTCCTTCTCCAGCATCGACGCCAGCTCCTCGAGCTGCCGTCCTTCCGCCAAGGCAATCGTGCGTCCTTCGAGTGTCATCTTTCCATCCATCCCTAGGAATCCGCCGAAATCGCGTCGTGCCATTTCGCTAGCGGATTCGCGCATTCGGGTTGCGGTCAAAATCGGAACCACACGTCTTGCAGGTTCTGCGCGAACGCGAAACCGCAAGCGAGCTTTTCCTTCCTCTGTGTCTCTGTGGTTAGTCATGCCCCTTGCGGCGGGGTGATGCCGAAGTCGCGGATCGTGAAGATCGGCAGGTAGTTGTACTTCGCGGCCAGCTTGTCGGCGGCGCCTTCGAGGCGGTCGACGATGCAGACGACGGCGACGACGACGGCGCCGACCTTCTCGACCTCCTCGATCGCCTGGATCACCGAGCCGCCGGTGGTCAGCACGTCGTCGAGCATGGCGACGCGCATGCCGGGCTTGAGGACTCCTTCGATGCGTTCCTTGCTGCCGTGCTCCTTGGCCTGCTTGCGGACGAAGAAGCCTTCGAGGTCGCGGCCGGCGATGGCGTAGCGCTGGGCGAGGGCGGTGGCCATCGGGATGGCGCCGACCTCCAGCCCGCCGGCGGCCTGGATGTCCAGCTCCTTCGTCATCTCCCACATGGTTTCGCCGAGCAGGTGGACGACTTCGGAATGGAAGATCGCCTTCTTGCTGTTGACGTAGTAGCTGCTCTTCCTGCCCGACGCGAGCGTGAAGTCGCCGAACGAGAAGGCTCGGCTCTTGAAGGCCTGCAGCAATCGGGATCGATGGTCGTTCATAGCGTCTCGCGGTCTCGATGCAAGGGAGATTGTTGAAGATCCAAGCCCCAGGATGAGCAACGCGATTCCTGGGGGTTCCGAGCCCCACCAATCGCTGCGCTCATGGCGGGGCTTGGGGCGCTCTGAAGCGGGCGGGGCAGTTTCGTCGTCTCTCCCCTATTATGCAGCTTTCGGAATATTCGTCGAAGCGCTCTCGACACGGCCCGCAAAAACATTATGATCCCGCCCCCTCGGTGACGATGATGACTGCGAGAACATCGGTTCGGAGACAGAACCATGAGCCATCCTGCGCGCTCGACCCCGGCATCGCGACGAAGCTCTTCCTACGCCACGCTGGCCATCTTCCTGGTCGGCGTGCCGATTGGCTACGGCGTGCTGCACGCGATCAGCCTCGCCCCGGCGGAATACGCCGACTGGAAACGCTACTTCACCCACCCGGTCGAATGGGCCGAGGTGGTTCTGTTCTGCTGCGCCATCAGCGCCATCGTCGGCAAGCTGTTCGTCTGGCGCCGCGAGCGGGCGGCGCTCAACCGCTCGATGCTGGCCCCGTGGGACGGCAAGCCGGTCGCCGCCGCCGACGCCAGGAAGCTGCGCGACGAGCTGCGCCGCCAGCCGGAAGCGGCGCAGGCGACCTACCTGGGCCGCCGCATCGACGGCATCCTCGACTTCGTCCTCAACCGCGGATCGGCCTCCGACCTCGACGACCAGATCCGCACCCTCGCCGACAACGACGCGATGGCGATGGAGGGCAGCTACTCGCTGATCCGCTTCATCAGCTGGGCCATCCCCATCCTCGGCTTCCTCGGCACCGTGCTCGGCATCACCGGCGCCGTCGCCAACATCGACCCCGACTCGCTCAACCTCAAAGGGGTCACCGGCGGCCTGGCCGACGCCTTCGACACCACCGCACTCGCGCTGCTGCTCACGATGGTCCTGATGTTCTTCCAGTTCAGCGTCGAACGCATGGAGCAGGGCGTCCTCGACGGCGTCGATCAGATCGTCGACAGCGAGCTGACGCACCGCTTCAAGCGCGAAGGGAAGGACAACGCCCCCTTCATCGACTCGCTCAAGGAGAACACACACGTCCTGCTGCACGCGACGCAGTTGTTGGTGGAGAAGCAGGCGACGCTGTGGACCAGCAGCATGGACAAGGCCGAGGCGCAGTGGACGCAGACGGGCGCCAGGCAGCAGGACAAGATGGCGGCGTCGCTGCAGCAGGCCCTCGAATCGACCTTGCAGCGGCACGGCGAGCGCCTCGTCGAACTGGAGGCGAACCTGCTCACACGCAACCACGCGCTGCTTGAAGGGCTGAACAACCTTGCCGACACGCTGCACGCCACGGGGCGCGAGCACCAGCTCGCTCTCGCCCGGCTCACCGACAGCCTGGGCATGCAGATCGAGATGCTGGCGAAGGTGCAGGCCAGCGAAGCCCAGCTTGTGCGCTTGCAGGAGGCGCTGAGCCAGAACCTCGGCATCCTCGCCAACGCCAACACGCTCGACCAGGCGGTGCAGAGCATGACGGCGGCGATCCACCTGCTGACGACGCGCGTCTCGCCGCAGCAGCAGCCCCTTCGCGTCGTAGGTCACCACGCGGCCTGATCGCCGACGAGCCGGCAGCCTCCGGCTCGCATCAAGGAATGAAGCCATGCGACGACCTCGGCAGAAACTGCAGGTGAACACCTTCCCGTTCCTCGCGGTGCTCCTCTGCGCGATGGGGTCGCTCATCCTCTTCCTGCTGGTGATGGACCGCCGCGCCAAGATCGCCACGCAGAGCAAGGCGCTCGCCGCCCAGTCCGTCGTGTCGAAGCAGAAGGACGACACGGACAAGGAGCGGGACGAGTGGGAGAAGCAGAAGCAGAACCTGCACCGCGTCCTTGAACAGCAACAAGCGGAACTGAAAACGGAAGCGACCAAGGTGCAGTCGCAGGTCACGCAGACCAGCAAGAAGATCGACGTCCACAAGGCGCACTACCAGGAGATCCAGAAGAGCCTCGAAAGCGAGAAGTCGAAGCTCGCGCAGCTCGAAGGCCGGATCAAGTCGGAGCAGGACCGCGTCAAGCAGGTCGAGTCGAAGGACGCGTCCGCTCGCAGCGAGATCCTCAACGCAGCGCTCGACCTGCAGGACCTGGAGAAGACGCTCAAGGAAATGAAGCTCGTCAAGAACCAGGAGAAGAACACGTTCTCCGTGGTGCCGTACCGGGGCAAACGCGGCGAGAGCCGCAAGCCGATCTACGTCGAATGCACGGCCACGGCGCTGATCTTCCACCCGGACCGAAAAATTCTCGACGGCATCCGCTTCGACGTGATCCCGCTGCGCGGCGAAGTGGAACAGCGTGCCGGCGGCCTGATGCGCGAGAAGACGGCGAAGGAGCTGTCGCGCGAACCGGAGCCGACCACGCGCAGCCCGTATGTCCTCTTCCTCGTCCGCCCCGACGGCATCGGCAGCTACTACAAGGCCCAGTCGTTCCTCAAGGGTTTCCAACTCGATTTCGGCTACGAGTTCCTCGACGCCCACTGGACCCTCGATTTCTCAACCGATCAATTCGCCGGAAGCGAAACCCCCGCCACCAACATCGCGTCGGCGACGCCGAAAGTTTCGCCGCTCCCGCCGCTGCCCGGAATCGGCTCCGGCGTCTCGCCGAATCAAGGCGTGCCTGGCGGCGGCATCGGCGTACTGCCCGGCATCCCCGGCGGCGTTCCCGCTCTGCCAGGCATTCCGGGCGAAACAGGCGTTCCCGCGCTGCCTGGCATCCCCGGCGAAGTCGGCGGCGGGACCGCCTTGCCAGGCATTCCGGGCGTCCCAGGAGGCAACGGCGGCAGCGGCGTCCCCGCGCTGCCAGGCATCCCCGGCGGTTCGGGCAACAGCCTCGCAGGCGGCGGCGTTCCGGGCATCCCTGGCGGCTACGGCATGACGGGCGGAAGGGCCCTTCCCGCGCTGCCCGGCATCGCAGGTGGCAATAACGGGCCAGGCGGCAGCGGCATGACCGGCGGCAGCGGCGTCCCCGCATTGCCTGGCATCCCGAATGGTCCCGGCCTAGTCGCTGGTTCAGGCGTTCCGGGCGGCAGCGGCGTTCCATCCCTGCCTGGCATCGGATCGCCGGGCGGCACTCAGGTCGCTGGCGCCATGCCGACGCTTCCGGGCATCGGCGAACCGGGCAAGGGTTCCGCGACGGCTGCGCCGGGCGGCGCGACCGGCATCAGCGTCGGCCTGGGGACGCCGGGCAGCTTCAACTCGTCGTTCGTGCCGGTGAGCCAGGCTCCGAACAACATTCCGATCGCGGTCGCCGGGCCAGGGACCAAGCAGTCGGTGATCGCGTCGACGAGCCAGATGCCCGACCGCATCGTCTCGACGCCGAACCCGATTGCGGGCGGCCAACCGCAGCAGCAACCACTGGGTGGCGGCCCGCTTATCATCGACGAAACGCCGCCGCCCCCTGCCGTGCCGAACTACGGCATCCAGCCGCCCCCCCCTGCTCCGCCGAACGCGTTCCAGCAGGAAGGTGGCGTGCCTCCGCAGCCCAGCAGCCCGCAGTACAACGACCCGTTGAATCGGCTGGCGTCGCCGGGGCTGCCCACCGGCGCACCGCCGAAAACGCCGCCGCCACTGGGGCGCATCCTGGGCAACCGCGATTTCGTCATCACCGTCGACTGCTACGCCGACCATGTCACCGTCTTCCCGGGCGGCACGCAGTTCCGCTGGAAGACGGCCGACATCGCGGCGACCGACCAGCAGATCGCCAGTCTGGTCAAGAACCTGATCGCACGCCGGCAGTCGTCGGTCCAGCCCGGCGAGCCGCCGTACCGTCCGCAGGTCCGCTTCCAGGTCTCGCGCGACGGGCTGCGGACGTACTACCACGTGTACCCGTTGATCGAACCGCTGCGTCTGCCGATGACGCGCGAAAACCTCGAGGATTAACGCCGCCATGTACCGCCGGCGCCGTCCCCACCGCGAAAAGATCGCCTTCTCGTTCGATTGCTTCCTCGACGTGGTCGCGAACGTCATCGGCATCATCGTGCGCCTGATCCTCGTCACCTGGATCGGCGCCCGTTCGTACAACTCGACGATGGAATGGGTCAAGGACGCGCCGGTTGTCGCCAGCGCCGCGAAGCTGCCGGAGCCGAAAGCGGCCGACGACCCGCTCGACGCCGAACTGCGTAGGATGCGCGCCGAGATCGAGCTGGCCCGCCTCGCGCTGGCCGAACGGCTCGGCAAGCTGGAGCAGGTCGACCATCAGCAGTCGCGGGAGCGGGAGAAATTCACGAAGCTCGTGAGTCGGCGCCAGGAGTTGGAAACCGAAGCGAAGACGCTGGAGCAGAAAGCGGGCGACGGGACGGGCAAGGTGCAGGCCGCGTCGCCGACGCTCGACGAACTGAGAGCGAAGAGCAAGAAGCTGCTGGAGGAGATCAAGGCGGTGCAGGCCGAGCCGGCCGCGAAGCAGGCGCTGCGCTACCGGGCGCCGGTCAGTAGTGTGGTGTTCGCGGACGAGGTCCATTTCGAGTGCCAGCGAGGCCGCGTGACCTACTTCGACCTGCCGGCATTCAAGCACGAGATCGACGGCGGGCTCGAAAGCAAGGCGGCCGAGCTGAAGACGA
The DNA here is from genome assembly GCA_043720335.1 of Planctomycetia bacterium. Classification (GTDB taxonomy): domain Bacteria; phylum Planctomycetota; class Planctomycetia; order Gemmatales; family Gemmataceae; genus JAYSSW01. Next base: position 4,318 of record JAYSSW010000767.1, on the reverse strand, counting down.
CGTGGAAGGTGAACGCCACCACGTCGCCCGTCGGCCCGTTTCGGCTGCGCTACGTCATCGAGCGCGAGCGCGACCACATGGAAGCGATGGGCGCGGCCCGGCCGACCAACTCCGGGCAGTACCGCTACGGCCTGAGCGAATGGACGCTGGAGCCGCTCGCCTTGTTGCGAGGCGAAACCATCGACGCCGCCCTGGCGCCCGGCTCGCGGTTCCGCTCGCTGGTGGACAAGCTCGACCCGCGCGTCACCGTCGTCACGGTCTGGGTCTATCCCGAAAGCTTCGCCGCCTTCCGCCGCCTGCGCGACTACCTGCACGAGCGCGATCTGGAAGTCGCGGGCCGCCCACTGCCGGAAGGCGCTCCCATCGCCGCCTCGCGCAGCGGCACCGCCTCGCGCGGGCAGTGAGGATCGGTGCGGAAACCAACTAACCCTGAGCGCAAGCGAGGGGATACCTTGACGACTCGCCGAATGAGAATCTTCGCCAACCCTATTTGCTGCGATCCCCTCGCTTGCGCTCAGGGTTAGTTCAGTTCGTCGAACCCACCGAAGTCACACCGCGTTGTCCCCAATGATCGCTTCCTCGATCCAGGCGCCGCCGAGGACGCGGTCGCCGTCGTAGAAGACGACTCCCTGGCCCGGCGCGATCGCGCTTTGCATCTCGTCGAAATCGACGCGCACCTCGTCATTGCCGAGCGGCGAAATGGTGGCTGCGGCGCCGGCGTGCTTGTAGCGGATCTTCGCCAGGCAGCGCAGCGCCTTTGTTGGTTGCTCGATCAGCCAGTTGACGCGCGACGCGCGCAAGGCGGGCGCCAGCAGTTCGTCGCGGTCGCCGATCACGACGTTGCGCGACTCGGGGACGATCTCCAGCACGTAGCGCCGCCCCGCCGAGCCGAAGCCAAGGCCCTTGCGCTGGCCGATGGTGAACTTCTCGATGCCGTCGTGCTCCGCCAGGACATTGCCCGACGTGTCGACGATCGCGCCGGCCGTGTCGAGGTCGGGGCGGCGCTGCTTGATGAACGCGGCGTGGTCGTTGTTCGGCACGAAGCAGATCTCGACGCTGTCGGGCTTGTCGGCGACGTTCAGCCCCAGCTCGCGCGCGATGGCCCGCACCTCGTCCTTGTGGTGGGCGCCGATGGGGAACAGGAGCTTCGGCAGCAGGCTGCGGCGCAGGCCGAACAGGACGTACGACTGGTCCTTGCCAGGGTCGAGGCCGCGCAGCAGCTGGTGCTCGCCGTCCTTGACCGCGCTGCGGACGTAGTGGCCGGTGGCGATGCAGTCGGCGTCGAGCTGCTTGCCGTAGGACCAGAGCTTGCCGAACTTCAGCCAGTTGTTGCAGACGACACAGGGATTCGGCGTGCGTCCCCGGGCGTACTCGTCAACGAAGTAGTCCATGATGCGGCCGAAGTCCTGCTCGAAATCGACCGCGTGGAACGGGATGTCGAGCCGGTCGGCGACGCGGCGGGCGTCGTTGGCGTCGACGGCGCTGCAGCAGCCCTTCTTGTGGGCGGGGCCGTCGCCGTGGTTCTGCACGCCGGTGCGCATGAACAGGCCGATGACCTCGTGCCCCTGCTGCTTGAGCAGGTGGGCCGAGACCGAACTGTCGACCCCGCCGCTCATGGCGAGAACCACACGCATGGAAAGCATCCTCGATCGTTTAGCCGCTCGCCTCAGGCGAGCGTGGGCAGTGTCCATGAACCAACGTGTCAAACCAGGTGCATGATCCGGCTTTTGCACCAAAGGTGCTGCATCGCGAAGCCCAGGGTCGCGCTAGCGCACCCTGGGGACACGGGTACCATCCTTGATTTCTACGCCAACGGCGTTGCATCGCAGGCATTTCATGCGGCGATGCAGCCCCGTTGGGGCAAAGGCGTGATGTTTCGCCGCAACCCAGGGTGCGCTGCGCGACCCTGGGCTTTGCGATGCAGCACCTTCGGTGCAAACACCACGAACGATCCGAGTGCCCCTCATTGTACGGGACGCCGACCGCCGTCAAACGAAAGGAGCCTCGGCGTGCGCCGAAGCTCCTGGGTTGTGCGTGCAGTTAGTCCAACGATCACATCGGCATCGGGTTGCCCTTGGGGTCGGCACCCTTCGGGTCGGGAACCTTGGGATCCACTTTCGGTTCGCCGCCGCCGGGGGCGGGGGCGGCTTTGAAGCCGGTGTTCAGCATCGACGGCCCCTTGCTGTCGGGGTACTGCGAGTAGTCGAGGTAGAGGAACACGCTGCCGACGATGAGCGCGAGCAGGGCGATGACCAGCATGCCGGTGTAGGCGTCGTTGGTCGCGGGGGCGGTGTCGGCGGTCTCGGTTTTCTTGGCCATGACGACGTCTCCGTTGGCGTGCGGCGAAGCGCTGCGTTACTTGACGAGGATGTAGCTCGCCACCTTGTCCCCGGCCTGCAGCGTCTTGCGGTTCGACGCGACGCCGTTGAGCTGGATGAGCCGGCCGACCGACTTCTGGGCGTGCGACTCGACGATGCGGACCATGCCGAGGTACTCGGGGCGGTCGCCCAGGCGGAAGACCTCGAGCGTGTGGTTCTTGTTGACGCCGTTGTCGCTGCCGAGCGAGAGCTGCACCAGCGTGCGGTCGATCTTGTCGACCGCTTCGACTTCGCCCTGGACGCGGGCGCTGGGCGGGTTCGGCTCGTTCGGGTTGCGGGCGATCGACGTCTCGGACCCGGCCGCCCCGGCGCTGGCGCGGGCCAGCGCGGTGTTCAGGTCCTGCACCTGCTTGACCAGCTCCTCGTTGCGGGACTGGATCGTGCGGGCCAGGTTCTCGTTCGAGATCGCCTGCTGGCGGAACGTCTTGACATCGCCTTCGAGGGCGTTGATCGCCTTCTCGCGGGCCGAGATGACGCCGTTGAGATGCTTGGTCTCCTCGACCATGCGGGTGACGGCCGCCTGCGACTTGGCGACGGTGAGGTCGCCGTCCTTGAGCTTGTTCTTGTAGTCGTCGATCTGCAGGCCCAGCTTCGCCTCCTCCGCCTTGGCCTCGTCCTGCCCGTCCTTGAGCTTCTGCTTCAGCTCGTCGAGCTTGAGCTTCTGCTCCGTGGAGGTGGCGACGACGGCCCCAGCCACCTCCTGGGCGGAGGCACGGCTGCCGTTCTGCGCCTGGACCTCCTTCTCAAGTGCCTTGTACGCTTTGTGCCAGTTCGTGCGGGTGGCGAAGTCGATGGCGAGGAAGCCGCCCACGACCAGGGCGAAGACGAAGTTCAAAATGACCAGAATCTTGCCGACGGTATTCATGTTCCAACCCCCATCCCGTGCGATGCCCGGCGCGTTCCCCCACGCCTGGTCCCACACGCACCCCGGAAGCGGCGCGAAGGAGCGCCGCGATTTCCCCCAAAGAGAGGCCGGGCTTATGCCGGGCCGGCGGCTCGCTGTCAAGCCGACTTTTCCGCCGGGCTTGCAGGACTCGCCCCTTCCATTATGGACGGGGCAAGCGGCGGAATCCAGGGCAAATCGCGGGGTGGGCCGGCGACTCTACTTCTTCAACCGCTGCAAGGTCCGTTCCATGCCGACGCGGCGGAGCTGGAACAGGCGGGCCTCCTCGACGGCCTGCTCGCGGAACGGCTGCATGTACTCGCGCTCGGCCTTCAGCCTCGACTGCGTTTGCGTCTCCACGTCGAGCAGGTCGTAGATGCCCTTCGTCTTCGATTCGCCCGCGTCGTCCTTGCCCGTCAGCTGGTAGTTGATCTCGCGCGTCTGTTCGATGGTTTTGCGGATGGCTGCCTGCTCGTCGTCGATCTTCTTGAGCTGCCCCTGCAGGTCGGCGAGGTAGGCGTCGTACGATTTCTCGAAGCCCTTCATCTCCACGTCGAGTTTCGGCTTGCCCAGCCCCGGCCGCTTCGACGGCTCCAGGCTGTCGAGGCCCTCGGCGATCCCCTTCACGACGATCGGGTCGGAAGCGCTGCGCAGCCGCTCCAGCTCGGCGGCGTAGAAGAGGTGGTTGCCCGGCAGGTAGCGCTCGGCGTCGCGCAGCGAGTCCTGCGGCGGTCGCACGCCCGGCATCACCAGGTCGCGCCCCTGCAGCGCCAGCTTCAGCGACGCGACGCTCTTGTCGAACTCCGACGGGATCGACTGGTCGAGCTGCTGGCGCGGCACCTTCCAGCCCAGGTCGGTGAACTGCAGGTACATCGCGACCGCCCAGGCCATGCCGACGAGGCAGAGCAGCGTGTGGACCAGGACCAGTGCTTTGCCCAGGAAATTCATCATGTCACTTGGCTCCCTTCCCGGCTTCGATGGCGCGGATCGTCTCTTCGAGCCGGAAATTGCGCTCGGCGGCGTCGGCCAGCTCGACCTGGGCGCGGAACAACTCCTG
>JAYSSW010000766.1:0-3334 GCA_043720335.1 Planctomycetia bacterium | reverse complement strand
TCAACCCGCGCCGTCTAACGACGGCGGGCTTGATAGCTCCATGTATTGATCTGCCCGCTGCTCGCCGCCGCTACTGCTTCGGCAGCTGAAGCACCGCCATCTTCGACTGGTTGCGCAAGAACAGCTGGTCGCCGGCCAGCGTGTGCGTGTTCCACGTCTTGTCGTCGAGAACGACACGTTGAGCCAACTCCGTGAACGCGGCCGGGTCGGCCTTCACCAAGGCGACGTTGCCTTCGCCGGTCATGACGACCAGCACGTCGTTGGCGAGCAGCACCTGGCCGGAGCCGTAGCGGCTGCCCTTCCACAGCTTCTTGCCGGTGTCGGCGTCGAGGCAGGTGAGGACGCCGTTGCTGAGGCCGTAGATCGCCTTGCCGTCGGTGACGGGGTTGGCGAAGCGGGCCGCGAAGCTGCCGTTCTTCCAGTCGGTCTTGACGTTCCACTTCTTGCTGTCGCCGTCCATCGTGACGCGGACCATCGAGGCGCCGTTGTTCAGTTCGGAGGTGATGAACAAGCGGTCGTCGCCGAGGACAAGAGGCTGGACGATGTTCATCTCGTAGCTGGTGAGCCACTCATGGCTCCACAACTCGTCGCCGGTCGCGGGGTCGTAGCTGACGAGGCCGCCGCCGTCGAACAAGAGGATCTGCGGCACGCCGCCGAGCTTGACGAACTGCGGCGAGCAGTAGCTGGCCATGCGTTTGCCCTTCGACCAGACCTTCTTGCCGGTGAGGCGGTCGTAGGCGGCGAGGGCGTTGGTGGTCTTCTCCTTGGGATCGATGCCGGCGTTGACGACAACCAGGCCGTCAACGACGAGCGGCGAGCCGGTGAGGCCCCATTCGATGTTCTTGGCGTTGTTGTCGGCGAGGACGTTGATCGACCATTTCTTGTCGCCCGTCCTGCCGTCGAGGCAGACGAATTCGCCGAGGGCGCCGAGGTTGTAGACCAGGCCGTCGTGGATGGTCGGGGTGGCGCGTGGGCCGTCCCCCATCACGTCCTTGTGGTAGGCGGGATGCTCGTGCTTCCAGCGTTCGCGGCCGCTGGCGCGGTCGTAGCAGACGACCACTTCCTTGTCGCCGCGCTGCTCGGTGGTGACGGCGACGTTGCCGGCGACGGCGAAGCCCGCGTAGCCACCGCCGCACGGCTGCTTGTAAAGCTCCTTCGGCGGCGATTTCGCCCAGTCGGTCGCGAAGGCCGCCACCTTGGCGACGCCGTCGGCGCTGGCGCCCCGGTAGCGCGGGAAGTCGTCGCTGCGGATGGTCAGGTCGATGGCGTCCTGCTGGTCGCCGGCCTGCTTGCTGCGGTGGGCGTCGAGCAGGTCTTCGGTGGTCGGCTGCCAGCGGAACTCGAGACGAGGCGCAAGGGCGAGAAAGCGCGAATGGACGAACTCCACCTTGCGGATCGAGGCGGCGAAACCGCCGACCGCGCCCACCACGAGGAGAAGCACCAGCAGTCGAACGCCCCAGCGGACGCCGGAGTAGAACAGCCACCAGAGGAGGATCAGCAGGAAAGCGAGGAAGACCGACATCTGCGTGGCCATCATCAGCGGGAAGATCGCCTGGTGCAAGCCTTCGACCGCTTGGGCGAGGGTGAGCAGCCCGATCATGAAGCAGGGGATCAGCGCGGCGAAGATCGGGAAACGCAGCCAACGCAGCAGCGACGGCGATTCGGGGGGATTGGCCGAGGCCATGAAAGGATCCTTTGCAGCATGCAATGACGTGGAGCATCGACCGATGCAGGGAGGCATCCGTGTAGCGTTTGGGTCATTTTACGCAACGAGGCAAGGGAGGAAAAAAACATCCGGGAACGTGCAAGCTCCAGGGGGGCTAGGAACTAGGCAACGCTCCCGGACGATACGGCACGCGCGGAGAGTCGCACGGCACAGAAGCCGTGATGCAGGGGGGATGGCTCGTTCCATGAGGAAAACGAAGCAAGATCCCAGAACTGGGATCCATCGTCGAACCGATAGCTGAGATTCCTGGCAATCCACCAAGGACATGTAGCCGAGCTACCGACACCAATCCGCGAAATCAAACGACAGGGTGTGAAGGTGACGTTCCCATCACACTCTTCATTTTATGAGGTGTGACAGGGGCCTGTCAAGACGAGTCGGCGTGAAAAGGCGATGATTTTCGCGGTTTTCGGCGATTCGGGACGTCGCGCTCACTCGAACAACACCTTCAACGTCTCCTGGCGGACGACGCGCTGCAGGCGGTCGGCGGCGTCGGGGTTGGCGCTGATGCCGAACGCGCAGAGCTGGAAGTTGGTCTCGTTGGTGCCGGGCATGGCGACGACGGTGGCGACCCGGTCGGGGCTGCCGCCGAAGATGAGCAGGCCGGCGCCGTTGGACTGGTCGATGGGGATCAGCCCCTGCTTCTCCATGACGATCGAGATGGCCGGGGGCAGGAAGCGGAGAATCTTGGTCATGGGCCGCGTGTCGATCCCCCAGCGGAGCTGCAGGTCGAGCGGCTTGCGGTCGGCTTCGGGGGCGGCGTAGGTCTTCGGGGTGGACGGGTCGTGGTCGCCGCCGTCCGTCAGGTGCTGGCGCACGGCGCTGCGCAGCCGTTCCGACTCGGCGTTGTCGTAGCCGGCGGCGACGACGGAGAAGCGGGCGCCGTCACGGAAGGAGGAGCAGACGACGGCGACGGCGGCCTTCTCGGTCCAGCCGCGCACGTTGCCGTCGGTAGTGATCTCAGCCTTGACGCACTTCTCGGTCTTGATGAGGAAGTGCATCGCCTTGAGGGCGCAGTCCTCGCGAGACATCTTGCGGCCACCGCTGCCCAGGTGCGCGGTGATCGCCTGGGGCTGGGCCGCCGCCTCGCGCGCCGCCAAGCCGAGAACGATGCAAGCCGCCGCGATCCGCCATCCCTTGCGCATGCGAAACCTCCGTGCAGGAAAGGAGCCGTCCACGCGGAGATAGCAAAGTTCGCCGCGCCGGACAAGACGTTTTGGCCGCCGCAGACGAAGCCGCGCGAGGGCAAAAAAGACCCTAACCGCAGAGGCGCAGAGACGCAGAGGAAAAGGCAGAGAGGGAGAGGGAGAGGGGGAGAAGGAGACAGGGAGACAGGGAGTGAGTTGCCAAGCCCCACCATGAGCAACGCGATTGGTGGGGGTCGGCAGCGTGCGCCAACTCACCCCCAGGAATCGCTTCGCTCATCCTGGGGCTTGCGCGTCTCTCTGCTTCTTCCCCCGGTCTTTCTCTGCTTTTCCTCTGCGTCTCTGCGCCTCTGCGGTTAGTGCCTTGCACCCTCGCGCGGGGCAGCCGCTTCCTGCCGGTCAATGGCACTCGTTTTAACTTTCGGCCACAGGCCTGGGCGTGGGCCGTTTCCTTTTTTTGAAC
>JAYSSW010000765.1:0-7026 GCA_043720335.1 Planctomycetia bacterium | reverse complement strand
GGCCGCCCCAGCTTTCGGCCTTGGCGAGCCGGTCCCAGGTCTGCTGGAAGGTGTCGACGGGGACGTGCATGTTCTCGGTGATGGCCTGCCCGCCGATGCAGCTGTGGATACCGATGACCTTGCCGTTCATGTCGAAGAGAGGCCCGCCGGAGTCGCCGCCGACTAGGGTGCAGTCGGTGCGGAGTACGAGCGGATGGTTGATGAGGACACGGCCGACGCGGACGACCGGGGTGCGGTTGGGGCGGAAGCCGCCGGGATGGCCGATGGCGACGACCCATTGGCCGACCTTGAGGGTGGACGACTTGCCCATGTCGAGGAACGGGTACTCGCCCTCGTCGGTGATCTTGATGAGTCCGCTGTCGATGCCGGTGTTCTGGCCGAGGGTCTTGGCCTTGAGCGTCTTGCCATTGGGCAGGATGATGGTCGCCGTCTGGTTGGGCTTGCCGGAAACGTGCCCGGCGGTCAGGACGTAGCCGTCCTTGCTGATGATGACGCCGCTGCCCTGGCCAGGGCCGACGCGGACGCCGACCACCGCAGGGGTGATGCGTTCGAGCAGCAGCTGGACGTGGGTTTCGATGGCCTTCAACTCATCGACCGTCGCGGCGGCGTCGGGCTTCTCCAGCACGGGAGGGAGCTTCAAAGGCTCCTTCTTCTCGCCGGCGTCCAGGGCGAACCCGCCAGCCACGAGGCCGAGGCACAGCAGCCCAGCCAACCGACCAAGGTGCATCAGTCTCATCTTGATCAACCTCGATTTCCCATCAGAAGTTCACGGGGGCTTCGCGCCCATTTCCTCCATTGTAACCGCGCCGCGCGGAAATGAAAGCACGGCTTTTCCGCAATCAGCGCAGCCCCTCGACAACGATTGACTCCCCGGAAACCAACAAGCAGCGGCGAAATTTTTAACCGGATCGAATCACGCCGCCGCTCGGCTTCGATTCTCGCTTCTGCGCGCGCAGGCGGTATACTAGGCAGCGTCGCGGCCCCTCTTCCCCTTCGCACGCGGAGCCGATCGTGGCGAGTCTGCTGCTCATCCTCCTGGTCACCGGGGTCACGCTTGCCGTGCTCCTCTACGTCGGCGCCATCTTCTTCCAGGGCTACTTCTACACGGAGCCGAGCGCACAGGTCTACTGGCAGGCCCCCGCCGCCGGCGCGGTGCTGACCGTGTTCCTGACGCTGTGGGGCGTGACGGTCGTGAACACCGACAAGGTCAGCCCGATCGACATCCCGTACGACACGCTGTTCCGCTTCAGCCCGCAGGTCGACCTGCTGTCGGAACCCGCGCGCGAGATCGTCGTCACCTACGCCGACAACACGGTCGCCAAGTACACGTACCGCAAGGCGCCGAACCAACGCGGCGTGATCTACTTCGACGCGAACGCCGCCCCGATGACGCGCAACAGCAAGGTCATCTCGGCCATCGACATGGACGCCGAGGGGAAGAAGATCGACGCGAAGAAGCCGACGATCCAGTTCAAGCCCTTGCCGAAGGAGCAGCAGACGGAGTCGTTCAAGTTCGTGTACCGCAGCGACGACGGCTGGACGATGATCGACTACGGCGACGGCCCGACGGGGCTGCCGCGCCAGTTCCGCATGAGCCGGATGATGATCTCGCTGTTCTTCAACCTCGGCCACTTGCTGGCGTGGTTCCTGGCACTTTGGCTGCTGCTGCGTTTCGAGTGGGGCCACGCCCTCGGCTTCGCGCTGGTGCTTTGGCTGGTGATGACGCTGGCGATGCTGCCGATGATCCTCGGCCACGCCGCCAGCGTCGGCCAGCAGCGCCAGGCGACGACGGCGACGCCCGCGTCCTGACGCCATATAGCCCCCGGCTTGCCGGGGGTGAGGCGCGATCCCATGTCGGGCATCATTGAAGCACCGAAAGCCCAGGGACAGCTGTCCCTGGGTATGCGCATCCCCAGGGACGGCTGTCCCTGGGCTTTCGTCCGTTTCCATTCTTTCGACGTGCGCCGCGCCGCCTCACGGCGGATCGTACCCGCCTCGCGTCCACGGGCCGCAGCGACAGATGCGCCACAATCCCTTCGCACAACCCTTGCACGGGCCGTCTTTTTTCACCGCCAAAATGAAGTACTCGCTGCAGCTGGGATGGTACCGGCACACCTTCGGCAGCAGCGGGCCGATCACCCACTGGTAGAACCGCACCGGCAGGATCAGCGCCCAGCTCAACGTCCACCGCATGCCAGTGACAAGATTCGCGATCATGCCGGCCTCTCCATGCGGGCCAGCTTCCGCTCCAGCGACGGCAGCAACTTCCGCAGCGATTCGCGCAGCACCTCCAGTGTCGGCTCGCGCGCGTCGCGTGGCAGCAGCACCAGGTCGAGGCCGGTCGGCAGCTCGCTGCGCGTCAGCCGGAACGCCTCGCGGTACAGGCGGCGCAGGCGGTTGCGGAACGGCGAGTTGCCGATCCGCTTCTTGACCGCGCAGCCCAGCCGCGAGTAGGCAAGCTCGTTGCGGCCGCCGAACACGACGAGCCAGTTGTCGCTGACCGAGCAGCGGCGCGCGAACAGGCGGTCGAAGTCGGCCTTGGTGCGAAGGTGCTCATGCTTGCGGAAACGCAGGTCCATCGGTCACTCCCACGGCGGGCCGACGCGGGGCCGCTGGGGATTCAGACGCGCGAACTCGTCGAGAAGTTCACGGCTGCGCTCGTCGATGTTCGTTGGCACGACGATCTTGATCTCGACGTACTGGTCGCCGCCTTTGATCCCCTTGCCCCGCAATCGCAGCCGCGACCCGCTCGACGTGCCGGCGGGGACTTTGATGGTGAGGTGTGTGCCGTCGAGGGTGGGGACATCGATCTTGTCGCCAAGGATCGCCTCGACGGGAGTGATCGGCGTGGTCAGGACCAGGTCGCTGCCTTCGCGGCGGAAGAACGGGTGCGGCTCGATGTGGATCTTGAGCATCAGGTCGCCGCCGCCGGGCGCCTGGCCCTGGAGCCGCATCGTCTTGCCTTCGTCGATGCCGGCGGGGATGTTGAGGTCGATGTTGCGGCCATCAACATTCAGCGAGATCTTGCCGCCGAGCGCCGCCGTGGCGAACGGGACGTTGATGTCCTGCGCCGGGGTCTCGCGCGGCGGCGCCTTGCGGCGTCCCCGGCCTGCACCGCGGCCCCCGAACGGGTCGCCATCGTGTCCCGCGAACGGGTTGCCGCCGCCGCCAAAAATTTGGCTGAAGATCGCCTCGGCCTGGGCGGGGTCGATGGCGTCGCCACCGCCGAAGCCGCCGAAACCAGGCCCGCCCCCGCCGCCTCCGAAGCCCGGCTTCGGCTCGGCGGTGCCGAAACGGTCGAAGTTCGACCGTTTGGTCTTGTCGCTGAGGACGTCGTAGGCGTCCTGGATCTCCTTGAAGCGAGCCTCGGCCTGTTTGTCGCCGGGGTTGCGGTCGGGATGGAATTCGCGCGCCAGTTTGCGGTAGGCCCGCTTGATCTCCTCGTCGGCGGCATCGCGTTTCACGCCCAGGACTTCGTACAGATCGCGTGGCATGGCCTCGGCTCGCGGGGGAGCCATCCTCGTTCGGGGTTGCCTGTTCAGTCGCTACCCACGCATTATAACAATCTGGGCGATCCGCCACGCAAGAGGCTGCGGAACCGCTTGTCTCGACCCGCTTCCCACGCTGCCAACGCCATGGATGACTATTCGTCTCGACCGCTCGCCTTCCTGCTGCTGCTGGTCCGATTGTCCGTGATGATCTTCCTGTCCTTCGGCGTGCTCGGCTCGTGGGTGCCGGTCTTCTCGCACCATTTGCGGTCGATGCAGTTCACGCCGGGCGAAACCGCGCTCGCCTGCTCCACCAACGCGCTCGGGGCGTTGCTCGCGCCGATCCTGTGGGGGCAGGTCGCCGACCGCTGGCTGGCGGCGGAACGCTGCATGAGCCTCTGTTCGCTGGTCGCCGGGGCGTTCCTGTGGCTGCTCGCCGGCGCGACGCAGTTCTGGCCGGTCTTCGGGCTGTGCGTCGGCTTCTGGTTCTTCGCCATCCCGGTCTTCAGCCTCGGCTCATCGCTCATCTTCCGCCAGCTCGACAAGCCCGAGCGCGACTTCGGCAAGATCCGCATGTGGGGGACCATCGGCTGGGTCGGCTCCAGCTGGCTGCTCACGGCCTGGTTCTCGATGGTTCAGCAAACCGAAGCGCCGCCCGACCTCGCCGACAGCATCCGCCTGGGGGCGATCTTCGCGCTGCTCCTCGGCTTCTACGCCCTCACGCTGCCCCACGCTCCCCCCAGCCCGAAACGGCACAACGGCTCGCCCCGCTCGATCTGGCGGAAACTGTTCGACGCGCCGCTGCTCGCGCTCAAGATGTTCCACCAGCGGGCGTTCGCCGTCTACGCGGCCTGCTTGTTCGGCGTCTACGTGACGATGCCCTTCTCGATGCAGGTGAACCCGCTGCTCTTCAAGTCGCTCGGCTTCACCGACCGCTGGCTGCCGACGATCCTGACCATCGCCCAGAGCACCGAGGTCGTGATGCTGCTCGCCCTGCCCTGGCTGCTCAAAACCTTCGATTTGAAGCCGACCATGATCGTTGGACTGGCTTCGTGGACGCTGGGGCTGACCGTCCTCGCCGTCGGGCAGCCCGCGTGGCTGGTGGCGCCGAGCCTGGCGGCGCACGGGGTCTTCATCTGCTGCTTCCTCATCTCCGGGCAGGTCTTCGTCAACAAGCAGGCCGACCGCGACATCCGCGCCAGCGCTCAAGGATTGCTGCACTGGATCAGCGGGTCCGGCATGCTGACGGGCAACCTGCTCGTCGGACTGCTCCGCCACCTCACCGACGACTACTTCCCCGCCATCTACGCGCCGGCCGCCCTCACGTCGGCGGGGCTGCTCGCGGTCTTCGTCGTGTGCTTCGCTTTCTCGCTGCACCATCCCAAGGATGTGCCGCTTCCCCTTGCAGAATCGCCGGACGCGACTTAGAATTTCGTCGCCTCCCGCCGCATTCCCGACGCAGTCCGCAGGAAGCCGACCCTGCGCGGAAACGCTCCGACCGGAGCGCCGTCCTCCCGTACCCCATGCGTGAAGGTGGCTTCCCCTGCCCTCCTCTCTCCCAGCGACTGCCGCCCCTCAACCGGCCGCGACGACCTCGCTCCCGACCGAGGTGACGCAGTTTCGTTTCGTCCTGGCCCTCGGCCTGCTCGCGTTCATCGCCGCCGATCTGCTGACAGGCCATGAAGACCCGATTTGGCTTCCTGCGCTGGGAATCGGCATCGCCCTCGTCTCGTGGGGCGGCTGGTGGCTGCTGCCGGTGCTGGCGGTCGATCTGCTCGTCGTCGGATTGCTGCGGACGCCCGACCAGGCGCCGCTGGTCGCGATCCGCGCGGTGCTGTTGACCTTGCAAATCGGCCTGTCGTGGCGTGTCTACCACGTCTGGCTGCACGGCTCGCGCTGGTTCGAGGATCCGCGCTCCGCCACGGTGTTCCTGCTCGTCGTCCCCGGCGCCGGGTCGCTGACGTTCGGCGTGGTCGACGCATTGGCGGCGCAATGGCAGCTGGACACCGCCAAGGAACTGCCGGAGCTGATCGGCATCGCCTGGCTGACCCGTGCACTCGGCGTGCTGGTCGTGCTGCCGCCGCTGCTGGTGCTGCTGACGCCGTTCCTCCTCAGGAAACGCCTGCTGGCGTCCGAGCCGATCCAGGAGCAGCGCTTCGGGCTGGACCCGGTCGACTGGACCTGGGGCGAGATGATCGAGCTGGGCGGCCTGTGCCTGGGGAACGCGATCCTTTCGCTGGTCCTCGTCGTCCTCGCTTCGCGCGAAGCGCAGCTCAACTGGTCGCTGTGGGGCTTCTCGCTGCTGCTGGTCGTCTGGTGCAGTCTGCGCCAGGGGCTGCGCGGCGGCACGCTCTGCGCTGGAGTCGGCGGCGCACTCGCGTTGGTCGCGGCCGAACTGCTCGGCTTCACGCCGTCGCTGTTCAGCCCGCTCCAGGGCAATTTGCTCGCCCAGTGCAGCACCGCGCTGCTCGTCGGCGCGTCCTACACCTGGATACGGACGCATGAAGCGCGCTACCGCCATGTCGCGGGGCAGATTCCGGTTGTTCTCTACAGCGCTCGCCTGTCTCGTCCGATCCCGGCGCAGATGAAGTCGGAAGCGGGGCCGAACCGCAAGGACAGCAAGCCCGACATGCGCCTTGGCCCCGCCATCAGCGCCAAGGCGTCGATCCTGCTCGTCAGCCCGGCCGGCGGCGCCGTCTTCGACTGCGATCCGAACGAACTCATCGGCCCCCACTCCGCGTGGATGCAGCGCATCGTCGCCGAGGACCGCGAGGTGGTGATCGCCTCGCTGATGCAGCTCTGCCTGCAGCGCCAGCCCGTGACCTGCGAATACCGCGTGCAAGGCTCGAAGTCGCTGCGCTGGGTGCGCGAGTCGCTGGCGCCGTTCCAGTCGGAGGACGGCATGCTGCACGGCTGGGACGCGGTCGTCGAGGACATCACCGAGTCGCGCGTGCTGTCGCAGTCGCTGCGGCGCACCAGCGCGATGCTGCAGTCGCTGATCGCCAACCTGCCGATGGGGGTCTTCTTCGTGCAAGGCCCGCGCGGCGTGCCATTGCTGGTCAACGCGCGGGCGCGGCTGCTGCTGGGGCAGCGCGAGGAGATGTCGGCGGGCATCGCGCATCTGCCGCAGGTGTACCGGCTGCACCGCACCGACGGCTCGCCGTATCCCGCCGAGGAGCTGCCGGTCAGCCGGGCGCTGCTGAGCGGCACGACCTGCACCGCGAGCGACATCGTCGTCCACCGCCCCGACGGCCGCAAGATCGCGCTGATGTGCTGGGCGGCCCCCATCAACCTGGGAGGGGCGGGCAAAGTCGAAGCGGCGGTCTGGGTCATGGAGGACTTCACGATCCTGCGCCGCGCCGAGTCGGAGTCGCGCGAGTCGGAGCAGCGGCTGCGCACGGTTCTCGACGCGATGCCCGAAGGCGTGCTGGTGCTGAACGCCGACGGGGCGGTCGTGGACGGCAATCCCGCCGCCGGCGCCGTCCTTGGCTTGAGCCGCGAGGCGATGTTGCTGCAGAAGGAGCCGTTCCTGGGCTTC
>JAYSSW010000764.1:0-7035 GCA_043720335.1 Planctomycetia bacterium | reverse complement strand
CCCTTCTCTTTTGCTCTCAATCGAACGACCAACTTCAGGCCTGCGGCACGAACAGGTCGTCGCTGAACGCCTTCAGTTTCAGTTCGGGATACTGCTTCTGCATCCAGCGCAGGCTGTAGGAATCCGCCGTCAACAGCGCCATTCGGCCCCGATGGTCGAAGACCTTGCGGGCGCCGTGGACGCGGACGTTCGACTTTTCGCCGAACGACCAGGCGGCCGATTCGTAGGGCAGCTTCTCGACCACCGTCTCGACGCCGTACTCGGACTGCAGGCGGAACTTCACCACGTCGAACTGCAGCACGCCGACCGCCGCCACGATCGGCTCGCGGGGGTTGTCCGCGTCGGCGAAGACCTGCACGGCGCCCTCGTCCGCCAGTTGCTGCAAGCCGATGGCCAACTGCTTCCGCCGCGACGTGTCCAGGCAGCGAACGACGGCGAAGCACTCCGGGCTGAACTGCGGCAGGCCTTCCAGTTGCAGGGGCGTCCCCTCGAACAACGTGTCGCCCAGCCGCAGGTCGCCGGTCACGACCAGGCCGACGATGTCGCCGGGGAAGGCGGCTTCGACCTTGGTCCGCTCGCGCGCGAACATGCTGTGCGATCCCTTGATCCGCAGCTTGGCGCCGGTGCGGGCGACGACGGGCAGCGTCTCCTCGGTGAAGCGGCCGGCGCAGACGCGCACGAACGCGACCCGGTCGCGGTGCTTGGGATTGAGGTTGGCCTGGATCTTGAAGACGATGCCGGCGAACTCGGGGCGGCTGGGTGGCACCGGGCCGATGCTGCTGGGCCGGGGACGCGGCGACGGGGCCAACCGCAGGAACGCTTCCAGGAACAGCTCCACGCCGAAATTCGTCGCGGCGCTGCCGAAGAAGACCGGCGTCGCTTCGCCGCGCAGGAAGCGTCCCTGGTCCAGCTTCTCCGTCGCGCCGTCCAGCAGTTCCAGCTCTTCGACGCATCGGTTGGCGACTTCGGCGTCCGCCCATTCCGATAGCTCCTCAAGCGCGATGCTGCGCGTGGGAACCTGGATCGAGCCACGCGCCAGCGGCTCGAACAACTGCGTGCGCCCCGCCTCGCGGTCGTGCACGCCACAGAACTCCGGCCCGACGCCGATGGGCCAGTTCCAGGGGACGGCGACGATGCCCAGGACCTGCTCGATCTCGTGCAGCAGTTCGAGCGGCTTGCAGCCGGGCCGGTCCATCTTGTTGATGAACGTGAGGATCGGGATCTTCCGCACGGCGCAGACCTTGAAGAGCTTCTTGGTCTGCAACTCGATGCCTTTGGCCGCGTCGATGACCATCACCGCGCTGTCGGCGGCCGCGAGCGTGCGGTAGGTGTCCTCGCTGAAGTCCTGGTGGCCCGGCGTGTCGAGCAGGTTGACGACGTTGCCCTGGTAGGTGAAGCTCAGAACCGTCGATGAGATGGAGATGCCGCGTTCCTGCTCCATCTTCATCCAGTCCGACGCGACCGCCCGCTGGGTCTTCCGGCCACGAACCGTCCCGGCCACGTCGATCTGGCCGGCGTAGAGGAGGAATTTCTCGGTGAGCGTGGTCTTGCCCGCGTCGGGATGGGAGATGATGGCGAACGTCCGCCGCCGCGCCACTTCCTCCTGCACTTCGTGGTCGAGCGAACCGGGACGCGAATCGTCCGGCCGAATGGAATCCTCACCGTCACTGGTCTCACTCATCATCGTGTTGCATTCAAAAAAATCGGGCGTGAAGTTTCAATCATTCAAAGAAAGGCCCCCGCGACTTCCGCGAGGGGCCTTGCTGCGCTTGCATGTCAACTTGGTTGCGGTCACGCCTTCGCTTCGGCGCGGGAGAGCTTCTTGCGGTCGTTCTCCTTGAGGTAGATCTTGCGCAGGCGGATCGAGGTCGGCGTGACCTCGACCAGCTCGTCCTCCTCGATGTACTCGAGGGCCTGCTCCAGCGTCAGGTCGCGCGGGGGCTT
This sequence comes from Planctomycetia bacterium, assembly GCA_043720335.1. Classification (GTDB taxonomy): domain Bacteria; phylum Planctomycetota; class Planctomycetia; order Gemmatales; family Gemmataceae; genus JAYSSW01. Next base: position 5,091 of record JAYSSW010000764.1, on the reverse strand, counting down.
GAGGATGACGCCCTTGTCGCTGCCGGACGCCCGCATGTTGGTGAGCTTCTTCTCGCGGCAGACGTTGACGCCGAGGTCGTTGTCGCGGCAGTGCTCGCCGACGATCTGCCCCTCGTAGACCTCGACGCCCGGGCCGACGAAGTGGATGCCGCGGTCCTGCAGTCCGTCCAGGGCGTAGGCGGTGGTGCGGCCCAGCTCGGTCGACAGCAGCACGCCGTTGGCGCGGCTGGGGATGCTGCCGCGCAGCGGCTGGTAGTCGTAGAAGTTGTGGTGCAGGATCGCCTGGCCGCTCGTCGAGTTCAACAGGCGGGTGCGCAGGCCGATCAGCCCGCGCGCCGGGATCGTGAACTCGAGGTGCGTGTTGTCGCCGCGCGAGTCGAGCTTGACGCACTCGGCCCGGCGGTTGCCCACCAGCTCCATGACCGGCCCGACGTTCGCGGTCGGCACGTCGACGACGAGGTACTCGATCGGCTCCATCGTCTCGCCGTTGATGACGCGGTTGATGACCTTCGGCTTGCCGACCGACAGCTCGAACCCTTCGCGGCGCATGTTCTCGATCAGGATCGACAGGTGCAGCATGCCGCGCCCGGAGACGTGGAACTCGTCGCGCTTGACCGTGGCGGGCACGACGCGCAGGGCGACGTTCGCCTCCAGCTCCTTCATCAGCCGGTCGCGCAGCTGGCGGCTGGTGACGAGCGTCCCCTCGCGGCCGACGAACGGCGAGTCGTTGATGCGGAAGATCATGTCGAGCGTCGGCTCGTCGATCAGGATCGGCGGCAGGGCCACCGGGTTGTCGACGTCCGCGATCGTGTCGCCGATGTCGACCCCTTCCATGCCGACGACCGCGCAGATGTCGCCGGCGGCCACTTCTTCCGTCTCGGTGCGGCCGAGACGGTCGAACGTGTACAGCTGCTTGACGTTCATGTCGATGCGCTTGCCGTCGTGCTTGAGCAGCGCGATGCGCTGGTTGCGGCGGATCTTGCCGGCCATCACGCGGCCCACGCCGATGCGGCCGACGTAGTCGCTGTACTCCAGCGTCGTGACCAGCATCTGCAGCGGCTTCGTCTCGTCCACGTCCGGCGGCGGCACGTGCGCCAGGATCGTGGCGAACAGCGGCTTGAAATCGACCGCCTCCTCGTTGAGGTCGAGCGTGGAGATCCCCTTCCGCCCCGCCGCGTACACGGTCGGGAAGTCGAGCGTGGCGTCGTCCGCGTCCAGGTCGACGAACAGGTCGAAGACCTGGTTGAGGATCTCGGTGGGCCGGGCGTCGCTGCGGTCGATCTTGTTGATGACGACGATGGGGCGCAGGCCGCACTCGAACGCCTTGCGGAGCACGAACCGCGTCTGCGGCAGCGGGCCCTCGGCGGCGTCGACCAGCAGCAGGCAGCCGTCGGCCATCTTCAGGACGCGCTCGACCTCGCCGCCGAAGTCGGCGTGGCCCGGCGTGTCGATGATGTTCACCTTCGTCCCGCCGAGGATCAGGGCGATGTTCTTCGACAGGATGGTGATGCCGCGCTCGCGCTCCAGGTCGTTGGAGTCGAGGATCAGGCCGTGCTGCCCCCCCTGGAGCCGGTCGAGCTCCTCCTCGCGGAACATCCCCGACTGGCGCATCATCTGGTCGACCATCGTCGTTTTGCCATGATCGACGTGGGCGATGATGGCAACATTCCGAACATCGTTCCGTTTCATCTCAGATCGTCTCGTGAAAAAATGATGAATCGCTTGTGCTTGTCGCAGTTCCTTGGAGAGTCGGCTATTATACCCAAACAGCTCCCAGCGGCACAGGTCTGCCCGTGCGAAGGGTGGAAGTAGATTCCAAACAAGAGGTGAAGCAGTGGATCTGTACCTGATTCGGCACGCCCACGCCCTGGCCATCGGCGAGCGCGGCGTCGCCACCGACGACGACCGCCCGCTCAGCCCGAAAGGCGAAGCCCAGGCCGTCGCCCTCGCGAAAAGCATGAAGCAGCGCGGCGTCCAGCTCGACAAGCTCTGCAGCAGCCCCCTGCTTCGCGCCCGCCAGACGGCCGAGATCCTCGTCCGCGAGTGGCAGCGGTCCGACCTCGAAATCGAAATCATCGACAGCCTGATTCCCGAAGGCAAGCCCCGCAAGATCGGCAAATCGCTGATGAAGGTGTCGGGCGAGAAAGTCGGCCTGGTCGGCCACATGCCGAGCATGGGCCTGCTGGCCGCCTGGCTGATCGGCGACAAGGGGGTCAACATCGAGATGGCCAAGGCCGGCGCCGCCCTCGTCACCTGCGGCGACCTGCCGAGCAAGGGCCTCGGCGCCCTCCGCTGGCTCGTCACCCCGGAGTGGTTTTGACGTTCCGCTCGCAAGTCGCCTTTCCCGCACGCGGCAAACATGCGATCATCGCGGCGTGAATTCTTCGCCTTGCTGCGGGATGCTGCGATGCACGGACGCGTTGCTCGATGGTTCGGTTTGCTCTGCTTCACCTCGCTTGGATGCGTGCCGGACGACGTTCCCACGCCGACGCAGCCCGCGAAGGACAACAACCAGCGCCCGTTGCTCGACCCGTCGCGAACCAGCGTCGTGCGCGGCTTCGTCCGCTGGCAAGGCGATCTACCCGCCGAGAAATCGCCACACCGCCCCGTCGTCGATTTGGCCACGAAAGGCGTGCGCGACGCGATCGTGATGCTGCAAGGCGTCGGCCCGATGCCGGCGCATCGCGGACCATTGCTCGTTGAGATTCGCGACAAGCGAATCCACATCGTGCAGGACGGGCACACGTCATCCGTCGGCATCGTGCAAGTCGGCGACGAAATCGAAGTGGTGAACCACGACGTTGATCCGCACGCGCTGCGGGCGCGCGGGGCTGCGCTGTTCTCGATTCCGCTGCCTGAAAAAGACCGCGTCGCGAAACGACGTCTGACTCAGGCTGGAGTCGTGACTTTGTCAAACGCCGCCCACCACCCTGCGATGTCGGCCCACCTGATCGTCGCCGAGAATTCATGCGCCACGCGCACCAACGCCCAGGGCGAGTTCACGCTGACGAACGTGCCGCCTGGTGCGCACACGCTGGCGTGCTGGATGCCGAGCGGCAACGTCGGACGCCGCGAACGCGACCCCGGCAGCGCCCTCGTCGTGCGCCTGCACTTCGCAGCCCCCGTGGAACGCACAGCGCCAATCCGCGTCGAACCGGGCCAAACGACCAGCACCACATTCGCCTGGTCGCTGGCCGACTTCGCGAAGCAGTGATCCCGACGACGAACGCCAGGATTCCCCGCCGGTTCGTGGCAGCAAGCATCAGTGCTTCAGCTTCAACGCCTGGCGGATCGCGGGCGGGATCGCGGCGAGCTGGGCTTCGGCTTGCTGCCACTCGGCGGCGTGCTTCTTCATCTCCTGTTGGGCCTGCTGCTTGGCCTTGGCGTTGGTCGCTTTCGCGAACTTCGCCTCGGCTTGCTTCAGCTCCTTCGCCGCGTCGTCGTGGCGATCGAGCAGTTTCGCGAGTTGCTTGGCGTAGGCGTCGAAGGTCTGGAACGAGATGTTTCCCTCGTGGTTGTTGTTGACCGCGAGCAGGAACTGGTAGTCGGGCAGCTTGCCGTACGCGGGCAGCTTGGTCTTGATCGGATCGGCGGGGATCGGCGGCACGATCGGATTCGGCTTGGCGCCGACGGTGCTGACGGCTTTCGTCGGGTCGTCGGTCATCATCTGGGCGGCGGCGAGCTGGATCGGCAGTCCTGGCTGCGGCAGGCTGACCAGCGCCAGCACGAACGACTTGACCACGATTTTCCTCGGCGTGGTCTTCGCGGGGGGCGTCGGCGGCATCGGCACGAACGGGGGCGGCGTGACCACGGTGACGGTCACCTGGTCGTACGGCTTCGCCTGCGGGCCGCGAAACGCCCTGGCCAGCTCGAACTTGTCGAGCTTGTTGTCGTCGTTGGTGTCCCAGGCGCGGAAGCGGGCTTCGAGCTGCTTGAGGTGGCCCAGGTAGTTCGTGTCCTTCTTGTCGCCCGCGTCCTTTTTCGGGTTCGCGTCCTTCTTCTTGGGCGCTCCGCCCGCCGTGCCCGGCTGAAGCTCCCCGAGGAAGAGTCCCAGCAGAACAGCCACGCAGGCCAGGAACAGAACGCAGCGCTGCGACGGGGCGGATGCCATGAGGAACTCCCGGAGCTGAGTGGGATGAAGCGAGACAGGCCTTGGATGTGCAACCATGAAACCCGGAAAGGTCGAGGGGGTTTCGTCAATACTGCAAGAATAGCTGAATTGCCGGGCGATAGCTTGCGCCGAATCGTGACGATTGCGTCAGGCGAGATGCCGGGCTAGAGCGGGGATCATGGCGTAGCGCTCGCCGTGCTGCTTGGCAAGGGCGTCGAGCTGCTTGCGCACGGCGTCGGCGCCGAGCTGCTGGGCGTAGCGGAGCGGGCCGCCGCGATGGGGCGCCCAGCCCGACACGCTCAGGGCGTAGTCGAGCGAATCCGCGTCGGGAACAACGCCTTCGTCCACGCAGCGGGCGGCTTCCAGCACCATCAGCCAAACGAGCCGTTGCTGCACGTGGCGGTTCTGGTCCTGGTGCGACATCGCGGCAAGCGGCTTCGGCGTCGCGCCGGTCCCCGATTGGCGGATCAGCGCCTCGGCCGCGCGGTTCGCCTTGTGGGGCCGCTTGGCGTACAGGTAGAAGCCGTCGCCCGACTTCCTGCCCAGCCAGTTTTTCTCGGTCATCAACGCGAAGCCGCTCTCCCAGGCGATGCGGTCGCCGAGGACCGGCCGCAGCGACTCGACGAGTTGCGACACCGTGTCGATGCCGACGCGGTCGAGCATTTGCAGCGGGCCATGCATCATGCCGAAGCGTGACAGGGCGTTGTCAATGCGCGTGATCGGCAGCCCTTCGCGGAGCAGGAGCAGCGACTCGTTGAGGGCGGGGAGCAGCACGCGCAGGAGCAGCATGCCGGGGCGGTCGGGGACGACGAGCGGCGTCTTGCCGAGGCTGGCCGCGAACTCGACGAGGCGTTGCAGAGCGGACTCGGGCAGTTCCGGCGTGCGGACGATCTCGGCCAGCGTGCCGCGCCCCGCCGGGTCGGCCAGGTGCAGCCGCGTGACGAGATGCGGCCTTTGCAGCCCGGCGCGCAGCTCGCCCA
>JAYSSW010000763.1:0-3342 GCA_043720335.1 Planctomycetia bacterium | reverse complement strand
CGAACTGCCCGCCGCCTGGCTCGTTCCAGCCTCCGGGCTCGATCCCGCCGCCGCCCATCCCGGTGCGCTGATCGCTTGATGTCCGTCTGAATTGCAAGGCGAAACGGATGGTGTCGACGCTTCACGCGATCCGCTCGAACAGCGCCCGATGGATCGGGCGCCCTTCCTCGCGGTACTTCTTCTCGAAGTTCGTCAGATACTCGTCGGCCGACAGCTCCGGGAACTCGATCCGGTTCAGCGCCGTCACTTTCGCGACGATCTCCAGCGACTCGGTGTAGTAGTCGAGCACGTCGGTGACGAAGTGCAGCCTGCCGCCGACGCGGAGGACGCGCACGCACGACTGCACGAAATCCTCGGTGAACAGGCGGCGTTTGCGGTGACGATGCTTCCACCACGGGTCGGGGAAGTAGACGTGCATCGCCTCGACGCTCTGGTCGGCCACCCGCTTCGCGAGGAACCACTTGGCGTCGGTGCTGGCCACGCGCACGTTGCTCAGCGCTCGTTTCGCAAGGCGCGTGGCGGTGTGCAGCGTGTACTTGCGCTCGATCTCCAGGCCGAGGAAGTTGACGGCCGGACGCAGCGTTCCCTGGTTGACGAGGAACATCCCCTTGCCGAAGCCGACCTCGATCTCGACCGGATTGGCGTTTCCGTAGAGAACGGGCCAGTCGACCGGCTCGGCGGGCGCGTCGGCGAGCGCGCGGAACGCGGGCGAGCGCGGGTGCGGCGTTTCCAGCAGGTGCGGGGCGATCTGTTCGGGCGGAAGTCGGCTCGGCGTGCGCACGGGTCACGCCTCCGCCTTGCGCGACAGGGGCAGGCCGATCACGTCGCCGTGGAAAACCATGACGTTCTTGACAAAGCCCTGCACGTTGAAGTGCATCTGCCTGCGGTTGATCTTCAGCCCCTTGGCGACGAGGACGAGCCTGTCGCCCGGCACGACCGGCGCGCGGAAGCGGACGTTCTCCATCCCCGCGAAGCCGATGAAGTCCCCTTCGACGACGTGCTGGCGTTTGCAGTAGCAGCTGCAAAGCTGTGCGGACGCCTCGCAGAGAAGGACGCCGGGCAGCAGCGGGTAGCCGGGCATGTGGCCTCGGATCCAGAACTCGTCGAAGCGCACGTCCTTGTAGCCGATGACGATGTTGTTGGGCACGTCCTCATGGACGATGGAGTCGAGGTGCTCCATCTCGAAGCGCTGCGGGTTGCATTTGCGGATGCCTTCCTGATCGACAACGATGTTGCTGAAGTCGATCTTGGCCAGGTCGTAGTGCAGTTCGGGAGGCATGGCAAATCCGGTGGATCGGTGGAGGGTTTGTTGGCCTGTCGCGGTCGTGAAGTCCTTCGTGCAGCCAGCAACAACGCAGTCGCTTGCAAAACTAACGAACCCTGAAGCGCGAGCGACGGGATCGCGACAAACCCCGTTGGCGAGAATCTTCGTTCGGCGAGTCGTCGAGCGATCCCCTCGCTTGCGCTCAGGGTTAGTGATTGGACGCGGCGATGATCTCCGCGATCTGGCCCAGTTCCGTCATCATCGCGTCGGGGCGCGTCGCGTGGTCCTTGAGCTGCTCCGGCGTCGCCTGCAACGACTCCTTGTCGCCGGCGAACAGGGCGGTCCGCATGCCCAGCTTCTTCGCCGGCGCCAGGTCCTGCATCAGCCTCGATCCCACGTGCAGGATCTGCGGCGGCTGCAGCCCCTGCTGCGCGGCCTGGGCGAGCAGCGTCTTGAACAGCCGTTCCGAAGGCTTCTTGGCCCCCACCTCGTGCGAAAGCGCCCGCAGGCCCCGGTCGATCAGATGGTCAACGGGCGTCGCGCTGTGCTGGGCGGCTAAACCTCTCTGCAATTGTACGAGAGTGAAACCCTGCGTGTCCGCGATCAGCCCCTGTTTCAGCCCGCTGGCGTGGACGTGCTCCAGCGCCGCAGCGGCACCTTCGTAGCACGCGGTCCCTTGCAGGCTGGCGTGGAAGAAGTACGCGATCTTGCGGCAGTACTCGTTGAGCGAGCCGAAGAAGCTGGCGTCGAACTTGTACTCCTTCTGCAGCAGCTTCTTGACGATCGCTTCCCAGACGCGCTCGGAATGCAGCTCCGGAAACTTCTCGCCGTGCGACGGGGCCATGCGCAGCTCGTACAGCACCTTGTCGTAGATCTCGCGCATGTAGTCGGCGGGCTGGCCCGGCTTGCGCGACATCGACCCCCACATCTTGAACTCCTGGACCGTCTTGTCCAGGGCGATGTCCATCACGAATTTCGTCGGATGCTCGAACAGAAGCCCACCCGTCGAAATGTTGACCAGCGTGCCGTACACGTTCCAAACGACGCAGCGGACCAGCGGCATCGGCGCCAGGTGCGGCTTCGCCTTGGGGCGTTGCGCCTCCGGCGCCATGGGCCAGGTCAGGGGCCGCGTGTCGAGGTGGCTGGCGTACTGTTCCAACGTCAGAGGCATGGAATCTTCATTGGTCCGAGGAAGCACCCGCGCTGCCCAAATGACGTTGAACGGCGTGAATTTCACGGTTCGCAAGCGCGGTGCTGCACAATCATTCCCTGGCAGCCTATGAGTGATTTAGTAAAAAGGACGAAAAGCGTCGCGTGCGGCCGTTGACGCGGCCGTTGATGCGACTGTGCTGGAACCTTTCCGCAACCCCCTTGCGTGCCATGGACCCGATGAGCCAGCCCCCCCATTCCGCCGGCGAACCCCGGCCCGGCCTGCCGCCGGTGATGCCGCCTTCGGGCCGCTTCATCGCCCAGCTCTTCCTGGTGCCTGGGTTGATCGTGCTGGCCATCGTCGTCGTGCTGTTGACGATCTGGTACTTCTTCACGACCAGCCCCACGCCCGACACGTTCCTCGTCGGACTTGACAACCCGAACCTCGACGTGCGCTGGCGCCGGGCGGCCGACTTGTCGCAGGTGCTGAAGCGGACCGAGCCGCAGAGCATGAGGCTGAAGACCGACCCGCTTTTCGCGCTCGGCCTGGCGGAACGGGCGAAGATCGCGTTCGAGGATCTGGTCAAAAGCGAAGCCGAGCTGGCGTCGAACATCAAGACGCTGCCCGACAACGAGCAGAAGGCGGCGTGGAACAAGCTCCGCTCGCAGCGCGACTACCTGCTGTTCCTCGCTTCGGCCGCCAGTGATTTCTACGTGCCCGTCGGCGTGCCGATCCTGTGCGAGATCGCCAAGCGGACCGACTCGCCCGACACGAAAGGCAACCTGCTGCAGCGCCGCCAGGCGGTCTGGGCGCTGGTGCTGATCGGCGAGCGCATCAAAGGTTTTGGCAAGCTGCCCGCCGAGCAGCAGGCGAGCATCCTCGCAGGTCTGAAACAGGAGGCGAGCGAAGGCGGCGCGTACCGCGCGCG
>JAYSSW010000762.1:0-7045 GCA_043720335.1 Planctomycetia bacterium | reverse complement strand
CTTCTGCGACCACATCAACTTGCCGGTCTTGAGTTCGACGCAGTTGAGCTTGATCCGCTCGCTGAACTCGCCCGACAGGCCGTAGAGGTAGCCGTCCTTGACGACGGAGTTGGCCCAGAAGTTCGTCATGACGCCTTTCTTGCCCTTGCTCTCCCAGATCATTTCAGGCGGACCGCTGGCGGAGAGGCGGTAGAGAGCGCTGCCGACGGCCGTGGCGGCGCGGTCGCGGGAGTTGGCATTGGCGTTGGCGGCGATGCTGGGCCGGATCGCGGCGGAGAAGGTGGACGAGCGACCGGGCCGCTTGGAGCCGCGCGTGCTGAAGCGCCGCCCCAAGGACTGCAGGTTCATGCCCAAGCCCCGCGACCAATACCCTCGCAACACCAAGACTTGCGCCTAGCGGAAGTGCCATTCGACCCTGGGCTGCGCGATGCAGCACCTTTGGTGCAACAACGGAGATTCAGGGGAACGCGATTCGCTACGACATCGTGATCGAGAAGGGGCGAACAAGCAAGAAACGCCAAGCCCCACCATGAGCAACGCGATTGGTGGGGGTCGAACCACACGACCGCTTACTCCCAGGAATCGCTTCGCTCATCCTGGGGCTTGCGAACGCTGACACGAAATGGATCCCGTGACACCCGGCGACCTGGCACGACCGGCGCACGTTCAACACGACGGCGACTTCGCGGCGTGGTTCGATCTCCTCGCCGACCGGCTGCTCAACGGCGCCGACCTGCTCGTCGCCGGGCAGCGGTTGCGGATCGCCGAGGTCGAGTTCTACCCGACGGGCCGCTCCATCCCGACCCGTTCGCCCACCGCGACCCGGTGCAGGTCCATGCCGGGCGCTGGTACTTCCACCGCACCGGCGGCGTGCTGCGCGGCGGCAGCTACAAGGGCCTCGACCTCTCCTTCGGCGAACCTGGCGCCCACGCCGGCGCGCTGATCCGCACCGTTGTCACGTCCGATGGCGCAATCGTCACGGGGCCGTCGAAGTTCGTCGACCATCTCCTCGCGCAGACCGGGCAGCGAAAACTCGCCGACCTCGACGCCGCCATCGGCACGAAGCACGCCTGGGACGCCGACTGCCCGCTGCAACGGGTTCCCGCCGAGCGCAGCGACCGCCGCTACGCCGCCGCCCGCGTCGGGCTGACGTTGAAGCGACTGATCGTGAACGCCGCATTGGATGCGCACACCGATGAAACAGGAATCGAAGTCACAAGCGCGCAGATGGCGAACGTCAAACCAGCGCGCGACGTTCCACGGCGAAAGGAACTGCACAATCAAGCCGCGCTTGCAAAGTTGACGAGGTTGTTTTCGCCCTCGCCTTTGGCAGCGTCGAAACTGCGATTCGACCAAAAAAGGGAATGGGGTGTTCACGTCGCAGCGTGCATCCAAAAAATTCGCGGCCGTTTACTGCGATTCACTCGGCGGCCCGCAGGCCGTGGTTGGCGTTGTACCAGCGGCGCAGGTCGGCGTCGCAGCCGGTCAGGGAGCGCTTCGCAAGCACCAGCGTCAGCACACCGGCGAGCAGCGAGCCAGCCATCCAGGCCAGGCCGGGCAGTTCGGTCGCGCCGAAATAGACACCGCCTGGGGGCAGCAAGGTCGCCGCCTCGACCGACACGTTCTGCGCGACGAGGTAAGTGGCGAGCGGCAGCAGCATCGTCAGGAACAGGCCGAGGTTGTTGGCCTGCATGCCGCGCGCGAACGCCCGGAAGCCGAGCGTGAAATACAGCCCCCACAGCATCGTACCAGCCGCGAGCGCGGCGAAGAGCTGCGGCACCGTCGTCCGCCCGGCGATGCACGACGCCAGCCACAGGATCGCCGCGATGGCGAAGTAGCCGCGCCCGCGTTTCCACGCCGCCGACGCGGCGGCGTGCCAGTAGGCGGCGCCGTCGAGTTTGGTCAGCAGCAGCAGTTCGAGGCGGCGACAACGATCATTCGGATTGCTGTCCCACAGGCCGTACTGGAACGCCGCCGGCACGGTCGCCAGCAAGAGCAACGACGTTGCGACCATCGGGATGCCGCCGAGGTTGTCGAAGGTGATGAAGACCTGGCTCCCCAGCCAGACGGGCCAGGCGTCGCCGGCGACGGTGTAGACCGCGTAGATGATGCCGAACCCGCCGGCGAGCCAAAGGTTGATCCGGCCCGCGTATTTGCTGACGCGCTTCACGGCCCACCAGGTGAGCGGCTGGTCGCCCACGGCGGGGCGTGGCTTGCCATTGGCGAGAATCGAAGGGCGGTAGTGTTCGTCGTGGAAGTGCCCGTGCAGCCGCAGGGCGCCGCGAGTGCCAAGGGCTGCGATCAGCGCGAAGGCGGCCAGCGTCGTGCCGGCGAGGCGAGGCCAGGCATGGTACGGCGGGTTGTCCATCGCGTAGCGCATCACGCCGAACGGGTTGTAGTCGTGCAGGGCGTGGAAGCTGCGCAGGAACCACGAGCCGGTCTCGCCCGGCATCTCGCGCAGCAGGATCGGCAGGTTCTCGCCGATCAGCACGCCGACCAGCAGATAGAAGAGGATCATCAGGATGGCGAAACGCTCGCCCCAGCGCCGCACCGTCGTTGATTCATAGGCCCAGGCGACCATGCCAAGCCCGGTCACTCCCCCCCACGTCCACGGCATCAGCAGCAGCACCGGCAGGTCCTCGACATGGACCATCCCTTGCGACACCATCACGCACAGCATCGGCAGCCCGGCGAGCGTAAGCAGCGCAAGCCTCGCCAGTCCGACCAGAGCCTCGGCGAGGAACACGTAGGGGGGCGTCATCTGGCTGACGAGGAGGAATTCGAGGGCTTGGCTTTTCGGCATCTGCGTCAGCCGCCAGCCGACGACGAGCGCCCCTTCGACGATGCCCATGATGAGCAGGACGTTGCCAAGCATCATCGGCTGGCCCGTGGGCGGGCCGAGCGCGTAGCGCAGGTAAAGGACGCCCAGCGTGGCGAGATGGGCGGCGACCAGCGTGAGGAATGCTTTCCGCCGCGTCGGGGAGACAACGGCCAGCGTGAAGAACGGAGTGAACATGTCGGTCGGCTTTCCTCAAACTGCGATCGGGGCGGCGATCAGGCGCGTGCAGGCGGCGAGTTCGTCCATCATGACACTGCACGAAGGCCAGCGGTCGGACGGGGTCGGCGCCAGCGCCCGCGCCAGCGCCTTGCGTTCCTCGCCTTTGATGAGCGAAAGATCGGGGTCGGGTCGGACGTAGCCGAGCTGGTACGTCGAGGGCGCCCCTTGGAAGAGGAGCCTGCCGGTGCGGAGCTGGAAGTAGGTGACGGCGAGCGAGTACTGGTCGCTGCGCTCGCTGAGCCAGCCGTCGAAGACTTCGGGGGCGGAGTAGGCGACGGTGCCGGCACGGCGGTGGTACCACATCGGGGCGCTGGCCTGCACCGCCAGCCCGAAGTCGGCGACGAAGATCTTCTGGCCTTTGACGAGCAGGTTGCTCGGCTTGATGTCGCAGTGCCGCAGGGCGACCTTCTGGCCGTTGAGGTGGTGCCGGCGCTCGTTGAGGAAGTCGATGGCGCCGGCGGCTTGGCGGAGGAAGAAGCAGACGTGGTCGTGCGCCATCGCCTGCGACAGCTCGTCCTGGTAGACGTCGAGCAGGTCGACGAGGCTGCCGTCGGCGAGTTCCATGGCGATGACGAGATAGCCGGGACAGGTCCAGACGCAGTTGATCGGCATGAGGTTGGGGTGTTCGAGCTGGCGGATCGCGTTGATGGCGCGGATCTCCTGGGCCGGCCCGGTGTCGTTCTGGCAGGCGAGGAACTTCAGGGCGCACTGCTTGCCGTCGTCGCGCTGGGCGCGCCAGACACTGCTGCAGCCGCCGCCCTGCCCGATGAGCTGGACGAGTCTGCAGCCGGGGTACGGCTCGGCCCCGGCCTCCAGATGCAGCGAACGCGCGTAGCCGATGACGAACTCCCTGCGGGTGAGAGCGAGGGTTGCGACTCGCCACAAGGGTAGGTTCCTCCGGCGCCAAAGTCAAAAGCGATTGGCGTGAGGCGCAGGCAGGAAAGCCTAACCGCAGAGGCGCAGAGGAAAGACAGAGAAGGAGAGAGGAAACCGGAAGCGAAGGAACCGCGACCGGCATGGAGCGGCAGCACGGCGCGATGGCTTGTCATGCGCCAATTGCCGAAAGCCGCATCATCGCGAGGTTTCGCCGCTCCCTGCCGGTCGCGGCTCCTGCGCCTGCGGCTTCCTTCTGCGTCTACTCCACGCGGCAGAAAATCGCCTTGAGGTAGCGGCCTTCGGGGACGTGCGTCAGGAAGGGGTGGTCCGAGCCGGCGCCGGCCAGCTTGAAGATCTGCACGTTGCGGCCCGCCTGCCAGGCGGCCCGGCGGATCGTCTCCAAATACATCTCCTCGCTCACCAGCCCGGTGCACGAGCAGGTGAGGAAGATCCCCCCCGGCGCGACGGCCTGCAGCGCGAGCTTGTTCATGTCGAGGTACTTCTTCAGCGCGAAGTCGATCTCCTCGCGGTCGCGCGTCTGTTTCGATGGGTCGAGGACCACCACGTCGAAGCGCTGGCCCGTCGGCAGGGTGTCGCGCAGCCAGGAGAAGAGGTCCCCTTGAACGAAGCGGACGCGGGCCTGGTTCAAGTTGGCGTTCTGCTTGGCCAGCGCGATCACCTGCTCGTCGAGGTCGACGCCGACCACTTCCTCGGCCTGCCCCAGCGCCTTGGCGTAGACCGCGAAGCCGCCGGTGTTGCAGCACAGGTCGAGGACGCGCTTGCCCGCGCAGAAGCCGGCGACCGTCTTGCGGTTGTCGCGCTGGTCGACGAAGAAGCCGGTCTTGTGCTTGCTGCCCGGAGCGACACGGAAGCGCAGTCCGTGCTCGGTGATGACGTTCGGCGGCGGCGGCTCCGGCGGGCGGCAGTCGAACGACTCCTGCTTCTGCACGTGCTCCTCGGCGAACCAGTAGAAGCTGCACCCCGGATACTGCTGCCGCAGCACCTCCATCAAGATCTCGCGCACGCGGAACATGCCGGACGAGAAGAACTCCAGCACGAAGGTCGAATCGTAGCGGTCGACGACCAGCCCGCTCAGCCCGTCGCCTTCGGAGTGGACGAGCCGGTAGGCGTTGGTGACGGCGTCGAGCTTGAGGAGGTCGCGGCGCAGCTCGATGGCGCGCTGCAGCTTGCGCGTGAAGAAGTCGGCATCGATGGCTTCGTTGGCGTCAGCGGTGAGGACGCGCAGGGCGATGCGCGAGTGGCCGTTGTAGATGCCTCGCCCGACCCAGGCGCCGGTGCTGTCGACGATGTCGACGATGCTGCCGCTGGCCGGCTTGACCGCCGGCTTGTCGACCATCTTCTGGAAGATCCACGGATGCGAGGAACGGCGTTCGATCTTCAGGCGTATCTGCGGCAGCGCGGTCATGGAGTCTCACCCGGCAAGGACGCGAAAGGTATCACGTCATCCTATGGGCGAAACATGCGTTGCGTTCGCAAGGCATCCCCTGAGCCCGAAGCGCGAGCGAGGAAGACCGCGCGACGATGGGAAAACCAGGGAGCGGCGGCTCGCGCAGCGACAGCCGCGTGCGCCGTCGAGCGCGACGAGGGCAAGGACCATTGTCGCCCGTCCGGCTGTCGCTGCGCGAGTCGCCGCTTCCACGGACCGCGTCGTCGCGCGGTTTTCCTCGCTCGCGCTTCGGGCTCAGGACAATGCAAAGGATCGTCGCAGCCATTACCAGCGGACGTTGAAGATGAGCCAGGCGGTGTTCAGGTTGCTGGACGGCCCGGTGTTGCGGAGGAAGTCGCCGGCGAAGAAGTGGCTGTAGGCGGTCACCACGTCGACGTTCTTGGTCAAGTGCCAGTTGACGATGAAGTCAAGCTCCTGGCCCACGTTGCGGCCCGCCTTGCCGGAGGGGTCAACCCGGGAGACGGCGTCGTTCACCCCGTAGAGAGCGTCCTTGGAGTTCACCAGGTTGAAGATGTGGAACTGGGTGTTGAAGGTGATCCACTTGGTTGGGTAGAGGTACATGTGGAAGTTGAGGTCCTGGATGTTGGACCGGCCGACATAGTCCATCCAGCCCATGTAGTAGTGGGCGAGGGGGAAGAGCTGGTTGTAGGTGCCGCTGCCGCCGACGGAGTTGCTGCCGGAGGCGCGGTCGTAGTAGGCCCAGAAGGTGGGGTTCATGGGGAGATCGTCGAAGTTCCATCCGAGGCCCGCGCTGACGTTGCCGGCGGAGACGCTGTGGCCGCCGCGGCTTCCGAACTGGAGCATGTTCTCGGTGTCCCAGAGTAAGCCCCCCTTGCGTCCGGCATAGCGGAAGCCGAGCGTGCTGACGTTGAACGGCGAAGTCGCGGGCAGCGGCACGCCGTGCGCCTTGGCGTCGGCGACGTTGTCGCGGCTCTCGTAGTTCAGGAAGTAGGTGTCGAGGATCTGGTCCTTCGCGGGACGGTAGGTAGTGTACAGGCCGTAGAAGTTCTCCTTCGACTCGGACGTGTTAGCGTTGTTGGCGTTAGGAATCACGGGGCGCAGCCAGAACAGATCGGCGTCGAATTTCTCGGAACGGCGCGTCATGCGGACGCCGTCGAAGGTCCGCATGGTGTTGGCCCAGTCAACCGGGGAAATGACGCGCTGCGAGCCGAGCAGCAGCTGCTGTCGGCCGACGCGGGTGTAGACGTTCTCGTCGAAAAGGGTGAAGGTCTTGAACTCGACGAACAAGTTGAGGATGTCGGCGTAGTCGCGGTCGACGAGGGTCGGCGGCAGCGACTGGTTGAATGTCTGCGCGGAGATCATTTCGGCATGGACGCGGAACAGGTCGCGGTACCAGATCTCGCCGAACACGCGGATGCGCGTCAGGTCGAAGTTGTTGCGCTTGCCGGTGAGGCGGGCGTTGCCCTGGTTGTCGTAGCGCCAGCGGAACTCGCCGCCGGTGCCGACCATCCAGTCGTCGCCCACATGGACGCGGTGCAGGCTTTCGAGGAAGGACGCCTGGTAGCCGGGCTTGTCGACGTAGCTGAAGTCGGCGTCGGCGAACCCGTAGGGGGTGATGAAGATGCGCGGGTAGCCGTTCTTGGGGGGCGCCGCGCTCTCCTTGCCGGTGATGGCGTCGAGCG
>JAYSSW010000761.1:0-3353 GCA_043720335.1 Planctomycetia bacterium | reverse complement strand
GGATCAACTGCTACGACGTGTTCGACGCCGCCGCCCCGTTCGGCGGCTTCAAGATGAGCGGCATCGGCCGCGAACTCGGCGAGTACGCGCTGCAGCTGTACACCGAGGTCAAGACGGTGACGCTGAGCCTGTCGTGACGGCTTTCCGGCCAGCGCCGTTCGGCGAGTCGAGCGGCGGCGGCGTTCGGCCCAGCTTCCCCCCGGCGATGTCCACCGAGGATCGTTGATAAGATCGCTGCGGGGAGGCAGTGGGCCGAGTTGGGCGCGGCGGGCTGGAAACGCGCCAATCCCGTTGCTTCCGAGCGGGCTTTCGTGATAGTCTGAAGGTGGGGAAGCACGTTCGGATCGAGGTGGACTATGCGCTGGACAGCCCTTGCGATGTTGTGGTTCTTCGGGTTCGTTCTCGCGGGCCAGGCCCAGGAGCCGAAAAAGAAGGACGACAAGAAGGATCCGCCTTCCGAGAAGGAGTTCGTGGTCCACGACATCGGCGGCAAGTCGCTCGATCAGTGGATCGACGAGATCAGCTCGAAGGATCCCAGCAAGCGCGAGGCGGCCATGCGCACCGTCCTCGGCTTCGGGCCGGAGAAGTCGCAGAAGGCGCTGCCCGCGCTGGTGGCCGAGCTGAAGAAGCACACGCTTTCCAGCCCCATCGACATCAGCGGCCGCCTCAGCGGCATGGCGTCGATCAGCGCGATCCTCAACAGCATGAAGGAGCCGCCGCCGGACAAGATGCTCAAGGACCTGGCGGCGATCTTCCGCGTCATGCTGAAGGACGACCAGGCCCTGGTGCGCACCCGCGCCGTCCAACTGCTGCCCGTGATCGGGCCGGAGGCCAAGAGCGCCCTTCCCGAAGTCATCGCTACCTGCGCCTTCCCTGGCACCTGGGAGGTTCGCCAGGCGGCGCTCCAGACCCTTGGCGTGATCGGCGGCGACAAGAACGGCCCCGACTTCAATGTTGGGCTTGCGCTCAACAAAGCGCTCCTCGACAACTCCTATCTCGTCCGGTTCGCCGCCCTGCAGGCGGTCGGCAAGCTCGGCCCCCCCACCAACCCCAACCAGAACTCCACGATGCTCCGCACCCTCAACAGCCTCGCCACCGACAAGAAGGACCGCGGCATCCAGATCTGGGCGCACATGGCGCTGATGACCCTCAAGAAGAAAGTCACCACCGAGCATCTCACCCCCATCAAGAACCTGCTCAGCGACGAGGACGCCATGATCCGCTCCCAGGCCGCCCAGGCCATCGGCATGCTCGGCGAGGAGGGCAAGCCCGCCATCCCGATGCTTTGCTCGCTCCTCAAGGACACGGAGCCGGAGGACGTGATCGGCAGTTGCCTGGTCGCCCTCGGCAGCATCAAGGCGGACACCGCGGTCAAAGCGATCCAGGCCTTCGAGCGCGACACCAAGAACGAGGGGCTGAAGCTCACCGCCAAGCTCATCATCAACCAGATCCTCGACCGCAAGGCGTTCCCGCCTGAGAAGAAGATGGAAAAGGACGACAAAAAGTAAGCACGGCACACTTCGCGCATTCACCTCTTCGAGACCACGCCATGATCCGTTCCTACTCGCTCCTCGCGGCGCTGCTCCTCCTCGCACCGGCGGCGTCCGCCCAGGGCGACGGCAAGTTCCTCAACCGCAGCGCCGACGAGTGGGCGCGCATGCTCAAGACCGACACCGATCCGGCCCGGCGCCGCAACGCCGCCTTCGCCCTGGGCAAGATGGGAGCCTCAGCCAAGCATGTGCTGCCGGAACTGATGAAGTGCATGCCGAGCGAGACCGACGCCAAGGCGCGCGAAGCCATCGTCGTCGCGCTCGGCGAGGTCGGCCGCGAGAGCCTGAACGCCAACTCGGAAGAGATCGAGAAGCTGCTCTGCAATGCCGTGCAGAACGACGCCAACCCGCTGGTGCGCCGCAGCGCCGCCTGCGCGCTCGGCATGCTGGAGCGCAAGACCACCGCGACAAAGGAAGCCCTCGACATCGCGCTCGGCGACAGCAAGGCCGAGGTGCGCCAGAACGCGGCCTGGGCGGTCGGCAAGCTCGGCGAGATGGGGCTTCCCAGCCTCAAGCGCGCCCTCGCCGACCCCGACCCGCTCGTCAAGCGCGACGCCGCCGGCGCCCTGCTCTTCATCCGTGACCCCGACAAGGTGCGCACCGTCCTCGACGACCTGCTGCCCCTGTGCCGCGACGCGAACTCGGAGGTCCGCCGGGCCGCGCTGAACGTGCTCGTGGTGATCGTCGAGGACAAGGACAAGTCGGCGATCGAGCCGCTCAAGGCCGCGATGCAGGACGCCGACCTGGAGAACAAGCGCAACGCCGCCCTCGCCCTCAGCAACATCGGCGGCGAGGAGACGCGCGACGCCGTTCCGGTGCTGCTCGACGCCATCAAGAACGGTGGCGACATCGAGCTGCGCCGCCTGGCGACCTTGGCGATCCGCAACATCGGCGCTTCGGCGTCGCCCGCCGTCCCCGACCTCATCGCGCTGCTCCGCTTCGACAAGGACGACGAGCTGCGCGGCTACGCGGCGATGGCGCTCGGCGGCATCGGCAAGGAGGCGAAGCCCGCCGTCCCGTACCTCGTCGAAAGGATCGTCAGCACCTCCGAGAAGCGCGACACGCGCATCGAAAGCGCCCTGGCGATCGGCAGGATCGGAACCTGCCAGGAAACCGTCGAAGTGGTGCCGGCGCTGATCCAGGTGCTGCAGAACCCGGCCCACGACAGCAAGGTCCGCGAACGCGTCATCTGGGCCATGCGCGCCCACAACACCGAACTGCGGAACATCGACGGCGTCAAAGGCGCCTTCGCCAAGGTGCTAAGCGAGCGCGTCGGCGTTGACAACCGCATGCTCCGCTACGACTGCGCCTACATGCTCGGCATGCTCTGGCAGGCCGACGCTCCCGACGCCGCCCTCGACGTGCTGCTGGAGTTCCTCAAGGACACCACCATCCAGCTCTATTCCGGCACCACCTCCAGCGTCGGCGGGGCGGGCAACGAAACCACCGGCGGCCAGGCCACCGCGAAGGAGTCCGGCAAAGGCGACGGCCGCACCATGGCGGCCGACGCCCTCAAAATGATCGGCGCCCGCGCCCTGGCCCGCAATGACATTGTCAACCAGCTCGAGTTTCTCGTGAAGGACGCCAAGACGAACGAGACGCTCCGCAAGAAGTGCCAGGAAGTGCTGCGCGGGCGGTAGGGTCTGCAGCAACAAGCAACTTCCCTTGCTGGCATGGTAGTTGCGGGGCTTCCTACTTCCCTTCCGGCGAGAAGGGCTTTCGCAAGTCGGGATTGATTGAAGCGACCGAAATCTGATTCATCTTCGATCAGGCGAACGGCCAGCGTAAGCTGGCTGGTGGAAC
>JAYSSW010000760.1:0-3353 GCA_043720335.1 Planctomycetia bacterium | reverse complement strand
CGACGCGCAGCGGAGCGCGGGCGCCGCGCGACGAGGTGGGATGATGTCGTGGCGTGGCGACCGCATCCCACGCCACAACGTTCACAAGCGCCGTCGCGCGGCGCCCGCGCTCCGCTGCGCGTCGCGGCTAAACTTCCGTGTTTTGGCACGCGGGTAGGAATGGTTGACCGGGTTGTTGCACGATCAGGCATTTTCCTGTTGAATGGAAAGGCGACAACGCCGCCGCCCCGCCGGAGCCTTCCCATGCCCAGCGCCTTCATCAGCCACAGTTCCAAGGACGACGGCTACGTCGCCGAGCTGGAATCGTTCGTTCGCAACCTCGGCTTCACTACCGTGTTCAACGATGTCCACATTATCGCCGCAGGTGACGAATTTTGGCCTCGGATCGTCGAGGGGATCACCTCTTGCGAGGTGTTCATCATCGTCCTGTCCAGGCATTCCGTCAAATCTCGTTGGGTGGACGATGAAACGGAATTGGCGATCTCGCTGGGCAAGACGATCACCCCGATCCGGATCGACGATTGCGCGATTCCTGACAGCCTGAAGAAGCGGAACGTCCGCGACCTGCGCCCAGGACGCGGCGAAAGAGTGAAGATCGCCCCCTCGCGGATCCTGCGGCATTCGCCGCCGAAGCTGTTCGGACGCGAGGCGTGGCTCGACGCGCTCGACGACGCCTGGAACGCCGAGGGCGCCGTCAACGTCTTCACGCTCGTCGCCTGGGGGGGCGTCGGCAAGACCTCGCTCGTCGCCCACTGGATCGCCAACCGGCTCGCCGCCAAGGGCTGGCCCGGCGTCGAACGCTACTTCGACTGGTCCTTCTACAGCCAGGGCACCGGCGAATCGCGGCAGACCAGCTCCGACCTCTTCATCCACGAAGCGCTGAAATTCTTCGACGATCCCGACCCCCTCCTGGGCAGCCCCTGGGAACGCGGCGAACGCCTCGCTGGGCTGATCCGCCGGCGCCGCACGCTGCTCGTCCTCGACGGCATCGAGCCGCTGCAGTACCCGATCGGCGATCCTCAAGCGGGCCGGCTCAAGGACCAGGGGCTGGAGGCGCTCGTCATCGGCCTGGCCCAGGACAACCCCGGCCTGTGCGTCATCACCACGCGCGAGCACCTCAAGAACGTCGAATCCTTCGGCCAGGCCAAGGAACAGAAGCTCGACAAGCTCCTCAAGGAAGCCGCCGTCGCGCTGCTGCGGCACCTGCAGGTGGTCGGCAGCGACGACGAGCTGGCCGCCGCCTGGAAGGACGCCGGCGGGCACGCCCTCACCCTGCACCTGCTCGGCCGCTTCCTCGCCGACGCGCACGGCGGCGACGTTCGCCTGCGCAGCGAAGTCGACTTCGAGGAGATGGACGCGGAACATCAAGGCCGCTCGGCCTTCAAGGTGATGATCGCCTACGAGCGGTGGCTGCAGTCCGCCGGGCCGACGCACCAGCGCGAACTGGCGATCCTGCGGCTGACCGGGCTGTTCGACCGGCCGATCTCCCCCGATTGTCTCCAGGCGCTGCGGGCCGCCCCCGTGATCACGGGCCTCACCGACGCGCTGGCGGATTTGAAGGATGCCGCGTGGAACATCGCCATGAATCGGCTGCTGGAGATCGACCTGGTGTCGCAGCCGGACAACGACACGGCCAGGAACAAGTACCAGCCGAAGCTGCCGGTCGATGCGCACCCGCTGATCCGCGAGTATTTCGCCAAGCAGTTGAAGGAGACGCAGCCCGCCGCCTTCCAGGCCGCCCACGCGCGGCTGTTCGACCACCTGTGCAAGAACACGCCGCACCGCCCCGACACGCTCGACGGCCTCGCCCCGCTGTACCAGGCTGTCGTCCACGGCTGCCTGGCGGGACGGCATCCCGAGGCGCGCGAAAAGGTATTCCGCGACCGCATCCTTCGCGGCGAAGAAGTTTACAGCGCGAAGAAACTCGGTGCGATCGGTGCGGATTTGGCCGCCGTGGCCGCGTTCTTCGAGCAACCCTGGAACCAACTCGCCACGAATCTGACGGAACCTGCTCAGGCATGGCTGCTGGCTACTGCTGCTTTCGACCTCCGCGCCCTTGGCCGCCTCACCGAAGCGCTGGAACCGATGCGGGCTGGTTTGGAGATGGCTATTCAACGAGAAGATTGGAAAAACGCCGCCATCGCTTCCAGCAACCTCAGCGAGTTGGAAGTCGCCCTCGGCCGGTTGCCGGAAGCGGTCAGTGATGGCCGTCGCAGCGTCGATTTCGCCGACCGCAGCGGCGATGCATTCGAGAAAATGAGTAAGCGCACCACGGCTGCCGATGCCCTGCGCCAATCCGGCGAGCCGGTCGAAGCCCGCGCGTTTTTCGAGGAGGCGGAGAAACAGCAATGCGAACGCCAGCCGGAGTACGAATTGCTCTATTCCGTCCAGGGTTTCCGATATTGCGACCTGCTGCTCGCCCCTGCCGAACGCGCGGCCTGGCGAAAGCTGTTGGGCCAAAAGAAACGTGCCGCGAAGGACGTCACGGCCGCCCTCGTGGAAGTCGAACGACGAGCTACGACGACTTTGTCTTGGGCAACAACTCACAATTTGCTCCTCACCATCGCGCTCGATCATCTCACGTTGGCCCGCGTGGGAGTGTATCGCGTGGTGCTCAAGACATCGCGTTTCCCGCTGGCCGCATCGAAGAGTGGGCCGGAGGCGGAGGTCGCCGCCGCCGTCAACAGTTTTCGCCAAGCCGGGACACAACATTACTTGCCCGCTGGTCTCCTCACGGCGGCGTTGCTCCAGCACGTCACGGGGGACGCCGAGGGGGCGCGGCGGAGCTTGGCGGAAGCGGAGCAGATCGCGGAGCGGGGGCCGATGCCGCTGTTCCTGGCGGACGTCCATCTGCACCGGGCACGGCTGCTGCGCGACCGGGCCGCGCTCGCCCAGGCCGCAGCGATGATCCGCGCCCACGGCTACGGCCGCCGCGACGAGGAGCTTGCCGACGCCGAAGCCGCGTCGAAAGGATGGTGAAGCGATTCGATCCGCAAGGCACAACCCGACCTGCCGCAGCGAATCCTTTGATCCCGACGTGGGAGGTTCCTCTCCACGGCACGATTGTTGCTGGCTCTTAGCGACAATCATCATGGATGCTATACCTCGTGCGGGCAGGAAGGAGGCATCGACGCGGGTCAAAGAATGCGGTGCTTCGCGGGCTGTTCTGCACCGAAGGTGCTGCATCGCAAAGCCCAGGGTCGCGAAGCGCACCCTGGGAAAACGTGAAGTATCAAGGATCTGCCCCAACGGGGCTGCATCGTCCCGCTCGGCCCGTTCGATGCAACGCCGTTGGCGTAGAGATGCGTTGAGGGGGCCGCTTTCCCAGGGTGCGCTTCGCGACCCTGGGCTTT
>JAYSSW010000759.1:0-7071 GCA_043720335.1 Planctomycetia bacterium | reverse complement strand
GACGATGACTCGGAAGAACTTCTCGCGATTCTGCACGACCAGGTCGTCCTTGCCGTCGTCCCGTTTCACCTTGTAAGGCTCGGTGAAGGGAACCTTGTCGCCGCGGTTGAAGTAGAGGAACGAGTTCTTCGGGTCCTCAAGCTGCATCGACAGGCGGGCGTCGCCCATGACGACTTCCACCGTCGCGCCGCGCGCCACGGCCGACTTCAAGTAGGGGAAGAACGGCTCGCGGTCGTTGGGGGGCATCGAGTAGTTGCGGATCTTCTCGTCGATCTCGTAGTAGGTCAGGTGCTGGAAGGGCCTGGCGTAGGACGCCATCGTGCCGCTGCCCAGGCCGATGGTGGCGAAGGGAGGCTCGGACCAGAGGTTGACCAGCGAGGCGGTGGGCAGCATCCCGGCGCCGAGGTTCGCCAGCGGCGCGGTGATGAGGGAGGCGGGCATGCGGGCGTCGGCCCAGAACGTGTTCTGCGGGCCGGGGAACCAGTTCAGAGGCTCCATCGCGAAGCCGATCGGGCCGAAGCGGTGGTAGTACGTCGTGGCCAGCCGGCTCAGGTCGGGGAAGTCGGGGTTGCTCGTCTTCTGCGACTTGCTCGGCGCGGTGTAGGCACGCCCGTGGTAGGTCGTGCCGTGCATCAGGAAGTTGTAGTCGACTTCGATGTCGGTCTTCAAGAGCTTCACTTCACGCGGATCGACGCTGATCATCTCGCCTTCGTCGAGGCGGACGTAGTCCGAGTCCTTCTGCACGCGGAGGACGCCGAAGTAGCTGCGGCTGGCGTCGAGCGTGCTGCGCGAGTCGCCGGTGCCGAAGTACAGGCTGGCGAGGAGCAGCCCGGCGACCGACAGCCCGAAGCGCAGGGGCCGCTGGGCGAAGAAGAAGCAGAAGACGAGCGGGATGCCCAGGATCACCAGGTTGCGGAACGCCCCCACGTAGGTCTGCGCGGTCTGATTCTTGACGAAGTTCAGCATGAAATCGAACAGGAACCGGGTCGAAACCCAGTTGCGCAGCACCCAGACCAGGGAGAGCACGAACAGGGCCAGGAAGATGTCGAGCACCAGGCTGAAGCCGGCGGAGCTGGGCTTGACGGCGCCGCTGTCGTCCTTCGATTCCAGCTGCGGGAAGCTGGACATGATGAGCCGGTCGAACCAGCCGCTGGAGGAGAGCACAGGCCGCATCAGGCAGGCGGCGACGATGGCGATGGGGTACTCCCAAACGCCGGGGAACATGATCGGTGCGAAGATGCCGTTGAACAGGCCGCCGACCATGCCGCCGACCGACATGAGCAGGTAGAACTCGGTCAGGTGCTTCGGGGAAGGCCGGTCCTTCGCCATCTCGCCGTGGCAGAGCATCGCGGTGAAGAAGAAGCCCATCATCGCGAACAACGTCGACGAAACGGGATGGAAGCCTCCCTGCTGGATGTAGATGAAGCACAGAGCCAGGATCGCGAACGGATGGGCGGCGTAGGCGATGATGTCGTGCGGCGACAGGCCATCGGCGCCGAAGACCTGCAGGTTCGACTTGATCTTCTCGCCCGTCCACATCGGCATGAACACGAGGATGAACGACAGCAGGTACAGGGCCAACGGAATGACCCACAGCAGCGGGAACGGCGACAGGTCGACCGAGATGTAGCTGGTGACGCCGAGCATCAGGCTCGAAGGCACGGCGGCGAGCAGCACCCAGCGCAGGCGGCGCCACATCGTGACCGGGCGGTCCATCGAGCTGATGTCGGGGACGCGCTCGATCGCAGGTTCCGTGCGGCCCGGCGCGGGCTTCGGACCCTTGCGGCGCGGGTTCAGCTTGCCCATCGTCGGCGCGGGGCCTGCCTTCACGGACGTGGCGGCCTCCTCGACCGGCAGCACCGGCGGAGCGGGAACGCCCGCCTCGGTGGTCGGCGGGCCTTCAATGCTCGAGTCGGGAACCTGCAGCTCCTTCTCGGAGATCTGCCACAGCATCGAGGCGCAGTACGCGATCAGGGCGGCCAGCACGAGAAACATGCCCCACCACAGGTACGCCTGCGAAGCCAGCGGCAGCAGCGGCTCCACGAGGAGCGGATACGCCAGCAGGGCGCAGAAGCTGCCGATGTTGCTCGAGATCGACAGGAAGTACGGGTCCTTGGCGGCGGGATGCCCCGTGTGCGAGAACCAGCGCTGCAGCAGCGGCGAGGTCATCGACACGACGAAGAACGGCACGCCGACGACGGTGGCGAGCAGGATCAGCGTCGCGGGGATCGGGTTGACGTCGGTCGGGGGCACGAAGCCGGTGACGTTGAACGGCCCGACGAAGACGAGAACCAACAGAGGCAGCGCCAGCATGACGAACTGGGCCATGAGCTGCTGGCGCAGCTTCAGGCGGGTGGTGATGAAGTGGGTGCAGGTATACCCCAGCAGCAGCGCCATCTGGTAGAAGAGCATGCAGGTGTTCCACACCTGCGGGGTGCCTCCCAGCTTGGGCAGGATCATTTTGCCGATCATCGGCTGCACCAAAAACAGCAGGAACGCGCTGACGAACAGCGTGATGGCGTAAACCTGGAGCGCCAAGGGCCACCTCCACGACACAGGAAAGGAAAGGCTGTCCCAGAAAAGACATCCGAGCGAACCGCCCAACGCTGGACGGACGCTGACCAAAACGAACGAGAACGCCGATTCCAACGGTTGGAAAGTCTCGGCGTTCTGCGCACTGAAAAAAATCATACGGGAATTGCTCGCTCCAGCAATGGGCGAGCGACGCGCTTCGTCAGTTTCCCCACTCCATGACCTTGAGCAGGTTCGAGTAGCTGTCGGTCCAGACCGGGCCGGCGAGCGGCTCGACCGATTTCCAGCGCGCCATGTTCAGCCGCTTCTCCAGGGCCGGGCCGCCGTTGGCGAAGCCGTCCGCCGGGGCGCGGCGCTGCAGCACCACCCAGTCGGCCGAGTACTTGTCCGGGTGCGGGTCCTGGCTGGCGTAGTCCTCGCAGCGCAAGCAGTCCAGGTCAAGCTCCTCGGCGATCCGCGCCAGCACCGGCGCGATCGTGACATAGCGGTTGGTCGTGTTGAACAGCAGCGCCCCGCCGTCGGCCAGCTTCGACAGGTACAGCTCGATCGCCTGCTTGGTGAGCAGATGCACGGGAATCGCGTCCGAGCTGAAGGCGTCGACCAGGATGATGTGGTAGAAGCGGTCGGGCGATTCCTTCTGCATTTTCAGCCGGCCATCCCCCATGATGATCTTCAGCTTGGACTTGCGGTCGAGCGCGTCCTGCACATAGGTGAAGATCGGCTCCTTGCCATTGTCGGGCAGCGACAGGTGTCGCACCAGCGGGTCGATCTCGAAGAAGTCGACATGCTGGTACGGCTTGGCGTGCAGGGCCAGCGTGCCGGTGCCCAGGCCGATGACCGCGAAAGCGGGATCGCCCTGCAAGGTGCCGATCATGTTCCAGAACCCGTGCGGGCCGGCGGCGAAGCCGAGCAGCGAAGCGGGAAGGCGCGCGTCGCCGCCGGCGGACAGCTTGCCGAACAGCTCGCCGACGCCGTTCTTCGGATGGAAGTACGTGATCGGCGTGCGGCGGAACCGCTTCGGCTCGACGATCTGCCGGCCGTGGTTGATGCCGCCGTGGATCAGTGTGCGGTAGGTCTTCGTTTCGTAACGGACCTTGTCCTCTTCGTCCTCTGCGCCTGCGATGGTGATCTTGTGCTTCTCGTCTCCTTCGCGCACGCGGAGCAGGCCGAAGAAGCCGCGGTCCTCGAAAACGACGGGGTCGAACGAGCGGTCGTAGAGCGTCATGCACAGCAGCAGCAGGCCGACCCCCAGCCCGAAGCGCAACGGCCGCATCGACAGGCCGAGCACCGCCACGACGCCGAAGGCAAGGACGAACTTGCGCGACATGACCAAGCCAAGGATCGCGGTGTCGTGCTTCTCGACATGCCAGATCAGCCCCATGATGGCGGCGACGACGGCGACCGGACCCAGCCAGTCGAGGCCGTAGCCGAGCGGCGTCGGCTTTTCCGGGGCACTGTCGCCAGGGATCACCGGCTCTTCAACAAGATTGGGACGCAGCAGGCACGCCAGCGCCATCGCAATCGGGTACTCGTAGATGCCCGCCGTGATGAAGACCGGCGCGAACAGGGCGTTGAACAGCCCGCCGACCACCCCGCCGACCGACATGAGAAGGTAGAACTCGGTGAGGTGCTTCGACGAAGGCCGGTCCTTCGCCAGCTCGCCGTGGCACATGAGCGTCGTCACGAAGAACGACGCGATGTGCAGTCCGAACTCCCTCCACGTCGACATGCCGATGTGCGCGGTCAGCTTCAGGATCAGGAACAGCAGCACGCACGGCTGCAGGTAGACCACGACCGTGTGCGGCGTGCCGGTCCAGACGACGGGCCAGCGGGCGAAGACGAGGATGAACGTGAACAGGTAGAGCGCGAGCGGCACGATCCAGAAGAACGGGATGCCGGCGATGTCGGTCGTCATGTGGGTGGTGACGCCGAGCATCAGGCTCGTCGGGATCGCCGCCAGCATGATCCAGCGCAGCCGGCGCCAGATCGTGATCCGGTCGATGTCGTGCGAGACCTGCGCTTCTTCGTCGAGAGGTTCCGTCGTGTCGCCGAGGCGGATCGCCTTGCGGCGCGACGACGTGAAAGCCGTCGCAGGGGCGGTGGTCGGTTCGACCTTCAACGGCTCGGCGACCGGCTCCGTCGCGACGACAGGGTCGGGCACGTTCCACACCAGGTACGCGCAGCCCAGCACCAGCAGCACCAGCACGCCGTAGCCGTAGGTCCACAGCACCGCCTGCTCCTCGACGGAGAACATCGGCTCGATGAGGACGGGGTAGAGGATCAGCGCGAGCATGCTGCCGAGGTTGCTGGCGCCGTACAGGAAGTAGGGGTCCTTCGCCGCCGGGTGGCCGGTGTGGCCGAACCACTTCTGCAGCAGAGGAGCGCTCGTCGCCACGACGAGGAACGGCAGCCCGACCAGGATCGCCAGCTTCAAGAGGATCGGCAGCACCGGGTTCGAGTCGGACGGCGGACTCCAGTCGCCCAGCGCGAACGGCAGCACCAGGAAAGGCAGCAGCAGCAGGAGCCCCTGCATCACCAGCTGCGTCCGCCGGCTGCGCATCGAGCTGACCGAATGGGTGTAGCCGTACCCCGCGAGCAGCGCCATCTGGAAGAAGACCATGCAGGTGTTCCACACCGCCGGCGTGCCTCCCAGGCGGGGCAGCATCATCTTGCCGATCATCGGCTGGACCAGGAACAGCAGCGTGGCACTGACGAACAGCGTCAGACTGAAATACAGCAGCAAGCGACACCTCCGGCGGCAGTTTCAACGGTGCGGATGGTGTCACTTTATGGATTTGCGCAGGGTGAACATGCTTCCCAAGCCCCAGGATGAGCGAAGCGATTCCTGGGGGTTCTACCCCCACCAATCGCGTTGCTCATGGTGGGGCTTGGAAATACGCGATCCGCGCTCGGTCACACCTGGAACACGCCGGTGCGGAACGGCTTGCCGTCGTCGTGCCGCAGCGCGACCGACAGCGCCGTCAGCAGCGCGGCCCGGGTGTCGCGCGGGTCGATAACGGCGTCGACCCACAGCCGGGCGGCGGCGTAGCGCACGTCGGTCTGTTCCAGGTAGCTCGCTTCGGTGCAGCGCTTCAGCTCGGCCAGCTCGGCTTCGTCGGGTTCATGCCCCGCCCGTTTCAGCGCGGCGATGGTGATGTCGAGCAGCGTGCCGGACGCCTGCTCGCCCCCCATGACGGCGTACTTGCAGGTGGGCCAGGCGAGCATGAAACGCGGGTCGAACGCCTTGCCGCACAGGGCGTAGTTGCCCGCGCCATAGGAGCCGCCCATGATGAGGGTGATCTTCGGCACGACGCTGTTCGCGATCGCATTGACGAGCTTCGCCCCGGAGCGGATGATGCCCGACTGCTCGGAGTCCTTGCCGACCATGAAGCCGTTCACGTCCTGCAAAAACAGGATCGGCATGCGGGTCTGGTTGCAGTCCATGATGAAGCGGGCGGCCTTGTCGGCTGCGTCAACGTAGATCACGCCGCCGAACTGGATGGTCCCCTCGCCGGTGCGGCAGCGCTGGCGCTGGTTGGCGACGACGCCGACCGACACGCCGCCGAGCCTGCCGTAGCCGCACACGAGCGTCGGGCCGAACTCCGCCTTGTACTCGTCGAATGGCACGTCGTCGAGCATGCTCGCCATCACCGCTCGCACGTCGTACTCGTTGCGCGGATTGCCGGTGAACACGTCGAAGATCGCCTCGCCAGGTTTGCCGGCGGGCAGGTCGAAGCGCACCTTCGACGCGTCCGCAGGCAGATGGCCGACGAGCCGTTTGAGCCGTTCCAGGCAGGCGTCCTCGTTCGGCTCGCGGAAGTCGATGGTGCCGCTGATCGCCGCGTGCATCGTGGCGCCGCCCAGGTCTTCACTGCTGACGACCTGGCCGATGGCGGCCTTCACCAAGGCCGGCCCGGCGAGGTACAGGCCGCTTCCTTCCGTCATCAGCAGCTTGTCGCACAGCACCGGCAGGTAGCCGCCCCCCGCGACGCAGTTGCCCAGGATGGCGGCGAACTGCGGGACGCCCATCGCGGAGATCACCGCGTTGTTGCGGAAGATGCGGCCAAAGTCGTCCTCGTCCGGAAAGACTTCATCTTGCAGTGGAAGAAACACACCCGCGCTGTCGACGAGGTAGACGAGCGGCAGGCGGTTGTCCATCGCGATCCGCTGGGCGCGCAGCACCTTCTTCGCTGTCATCGGGAAGAACGCGCCGGCTTTCACCGTGGCGTCGTTGGCGACGATCATCACCTGCCGCCCCGCAACGAGGCCGATACCCGTGACGACGCCGGCCGAGGGAGCGCCGCCCCATTCGGCGTACATGCCCCACGCGGCCCACAAGCCAAGCTCGAAGAACGCGTCGGGCCGGTCGACCAGCTTGGCGATGCGCTCGCGGGCGGTGAAGCGGCTCTTGTCGTGCTGCTTCCGGATCGCCTGCTTGCCGCCGCCGTCGCGCAGCTTCGCTTCCTGGACGCGGATCTCGTCGAGGCGTGCGGCCCAGGTGTCATCCATGGGGGAGGTCTCAGTTTTGGATTTGCTCCC
>JAYSSW010000758.1:0-3359 GCA_043720335.1 Planctomycetia bacterium | reverse complement strand
CGGTACCACCAGCCCGCTTACGCTGGCCGTTCGCCTTGTTGCGAAGCATCCGTCACGCCTTCGCCAACTGCGCGTGCCGGACGAAGTCGGCGTTCACCAGCGGCTGCAGAAGGCGGTGCATCAACTCCATCGCTTGGGTCGCCTCGGCTTCGGTGATGACGAGCGGCGGCGAGATGCGGACCACCTTTTTCGCGAGCGGCCCGAGCAGGTGGATGCCGAGGTCGCCTTCGCCGCGGTAGCAGGCGAGCACCATGAGGTTCGCCCAGTCGGCCGCCGACTTGCCCGCGAAGTCGCGCATCTCGACGCCCCAGACCATGCCCCCTTTCTCGCCGCGCACGTTGGCGACGAACGGGAACTCCTTGAGTGCGACGAGTCCCTTCTCGATGATCGCCGACGAGCGCCGCGAGGCTTCCAGCACGGCGCCGTTGGCGAACTCGTCGAGGGTGGCGAGGACGGCGGCGCAGCAGAGCGGATTGGCGCTCCAGGTGTCGGAGCCTTCGCCGTAGTCAAGGGCGTCGAACAGGTCGGCCCGACCGACCGCCGCCGCGACGGGGACGCCGTTGCCCAGCCCCTTGCCGAGCACGACGAGGTCGGGTTCGAGGCCGTAGGTTTCATACGCGAACAAGTCGCCGGTGCGGCCGAAGTTGGCTTGCACCTCGTCGAGAATGAAGACGATGTCGTTGTCGCGGCAGAACTTCTGGAGCATCTGCAGGTACGCCTTGGGCGGATGGTACGACCCGCCGCCGCCCAGGTACGGTTCGGTGATGAGCGCCGTGAGACGAAGGCCGAACTGGTGCTTGAGCGCTTCCAGCTCCTGTCGGTACGGCGTGGGGTCGAAGGTTTGTTCGCGCATCGACACGTCGAGGCATTCCTTCATCGGGAAGCCGACGAAGCGGACGCGCGGGTCGCGTTCGCGGTCGGCCTCGCTGCCGGTGACGGCGCCGGCGAGGCCTTTCTTGCCGTGGAAGCCGAAGCGGGTGGCGACGATCATGTCGCGGGTGCGGTCGCGGGCCAGCGCCGCCCAGAGTGCTTTCTGAATCGCCTCGGAGCCGGACGCCGCCCACATCACCGATTGCAATCGCTCGCCCCCCGGCCTGCTCAGCAGCAACTCGGCGAGGCGCTGGCTCGCCAGGGTTTCGAGCGGGGTGACGCCGTTGTACGCGGTCAGCGTGACGGCCGCGAAATAGCCCGCCGGGTGGCCGTTGGTCGCGGCGCTGTCCCAGGGCGAGCCGTTCCAGCCCATGTACCTGGTGAAGTGCTGCATCCAGCGCGTCGGGTTGTGGCCGAGGTTCGCGACGAGGACGCCGGAGGAGAAATCGAACAGCTTGCGGTTCTCCGGGGTCCAGTGGTAGATCCCCGCGCTGTGGGCCAGCACCGCCTGCGACGGCGTGAAGGTCCGCAGGCTTCTCGGCTCGAACTGGGCCATCCGGTCGCGGGCGGCGTTCGAGGCGGCTTCGTTCGGGTGGTGGACCGCGTGCTGCGTCATGGGAGAGACTCCTCGGGTACCGCGATTCCTTTTCGCCCCGTTGTTATATCTTGCGCCGACAAGAGTGCGACACGGTGGGGCACGATTGTGTCGTGCCTCAAGTTGTTTCGCACTTCGGCGCGCAGGGAATGAAGCAAACGACCTGGATTTTGCACCAACGGTGCTGCATTACGCAGCCCAGGGTCACGCAGCGCACCCGGGGGACCGGGCTGCACCAAAGGGTTTCTACGCCAACGGCGTTGCATCGAACGTGTTGAGCGGGACGATGCAGCCCCGTTGGGGCAGATGGCATGCCGGGTCAAGTTTTCCCAGGGCGCGCTGCGCGACCCAGGGCTGACCCTGGGCTTCGTTATGCAGCACCTTCGGTGCAAAAAACGGTTCGCGGTCAGCATTCTGCGCTGGAGGAAAGCATCGTCAATGCTCATGCTCGATGCGGGATGCCTTCTCGTCGCTCCAACGTGAATCACGCGAACCATTCGCGGATCGGCTCGGCGTCGACCAGTCGCCGTGCAGAATCACTCGGCATGCCGAAGGCGTGGTAGACGCTGGCGACGACCTCCGCTGGCGTCACCGGACGCATCGTGGGTTCGGACGCGGTGCGGTCGGTGGCGCCGATCACCTGTCCGCCGCGAACACCGCCGCCTGCCAGCAACATCGACCATGCCCCCGACCAGTGGTCGCGGCCGCCGCTTGCGTTGAGCCTCGGCGTGCGGCCCATCTCCCCCATCGCGAGCACCAGCGTTTCGTCCAGCATGCCACGCTGCTGCAAATCCTCGATCAGCCCCGCACATGCCTCGTCGAAAGTCGGGCAAAGTGTGCGGCGATAATCGTCCAGCGTGCTGCGCAGCCCGACCGGCTCGGCGTGACAGTCCCAGGTCACGCGCTCGGCCAACTCGTCGAACTGGTTCACGACGACGCAGCGCGCCCCG
Source organism: Planctomycetia bacterium (assembly GCA_043720335.1). Lineage (GTDB taxonomy): Bacteria > Planctomycetota > Planctomycetia > Gemmatales > Gemmataceae > JAYSSW01. Next base: position 944 of record JAYSSW010000758.1, on the reverse strand, counting down.
CGCTCCGCGAGTGCAAGCGCCTGCTGGCACGATGCCGCGAAGGTGCTGGCGCCGCGTCGATGGCTCGGCTCGTGGTCCTTGCCGAGCCAGCCCGCTTCCTGTCCGGTCGGCAGGTTCAGTCCCAGGTTCCCCAGCGGTCCCGGCAGCACGACGAACGACGATGGCGAGCCGAAAGCGGACAACGCCGCTCCGAAATGGGGCCAAATCGCGTTGTCCGAGAAAACTCGCCCGGTCTGCATCAACTGCAAGCCGCCTTCGTGCGACGACGGGCCGTCGTGGTGCAGCGTGCGGATCACCGCGAGGCGGTTCGCGAGGCTCGCCAGCTTCGGCAGATGCTCGCTGAAGCGGACGCCCGGAATCGCCGTCGCGATGCTGCCGAACGGCCCACGAATCTCGGACGGCGCGTCGGGCTTCGGATCGAACGTCTCCAGTTGACTCGGCGCGCCGACCATCAGCAGCACGATGCAGCGCTTTGCGCGAACGGGTGGCGCCGCCAATGCGGGCGTTGCCGCGAGCGCGGCCACTCCCGCCGCAGCCAGGAAACCGCGTCGCGTCAGATCGTTGTCAGGCATGGCATCGCTCCAAGTGGAATGAGGATGACGCCATCGTAGCGGACCACGCGAGTTCGCGACAATCAAAAACCAAATCGCTCGTGAAAGACGCCGGTGGGAGTTGAACCCACTTGAAGCGGTTCTGCAAACCGCCGCCTTGCACGATAGAGCACGGCTTCTATGCGGTTTATCATAATTCATGCACTAATTCATGCACTGCTGCTAAGCCGATCGGCTGTGCAGAAATGCGATCCAGCCTTGGCAACCGCACCTTCAAGCGCATCGACTGACACATGGTGCTTCCGAGAGGATTGGGCAAGCGCGAAATCGCCCGAAATCCTTCCACCTGCTCCCACCTGCTACCATTCCGGCAGCTCGCGCAATCTAGCTGGG
>JAYSSW010000757.1:0-3360 GCA_043720335.1 Planctomycetia bacterium | reverse complement strand
GCCAGGTGAACTGGCGCGGGTTGCCCTCCTCGTCGAGGAAGGTCATGTCGGCGACGTGGCGGATGCGTTCGTGGCGGGTTCTGCCGGGGACGGTGTCGACGGCGCCCAGGACGCGCATCTTCAGATAGACCGAAGGCAGCTTCACGGGGGTTCTCCTTGGGGGTGGATCGAGGCGGTCGAAGGAGATTGAAGCAAAAGCGCGCGCCGCCCGCGACGACAGCCTGCGTTGTCGGCCCTCGGCGCCGGTTCCGGGCCGGCGGACGGCGGCGCGGCGCGCTGGGAATTCGGCCACGGTCGGCGAGGAAGCGCGCGGTTCCAAGGCCGCCGCGCGTCGGGGAGCGCGCCCGGATCGGGTCGGTTGCGCGAGTGCCGGCCTACACAAAGAAGGTCCGCGTCGAGTGCTGGAAGGCGGCGATGGGACAGCCGGCGCCGGGGAAGGCGGCGTGGAGATGGGCGAGGACCTGCGCCGCCACGGGTCGGCGCGCGGGGCCGGCCGGCGTCTCGGGGGGCGGTCGCCACGCCAGCAGCGCGGTGCGGATCCTGCTTTGGCCGAGGTCGAACCGCTTCCAGATGCGCTGCCAGGTCCGGTCGCTGCGCCGGCAGTCGGCGACGGCGCGGATCGCGGCGGCGATGCCGTCGGCGACGGCGCCTCGGAGGAATCTCCGCAGGGCGAAGGTGGTCAGGCTCAGCCGCCGGACCTTGTCGGCGAGCCAGACGCTAAAGGTGCGCCCGCAGCCGCGCCGCCGGTGGCGGTTGCTGCAGAAGACTCGGCGAGCGCGCACCGTTTTTCGCCGTGGGCTCCCCTCGTCGTAGCCGCGCAGAAAGCCGTGGCGGATCAGCGCGCCAACGACCTTGCAATGCGGGCACGGCGTCCGCTTGAGCCGCTCCACGACCGCGGTCCAATCGTCATCGTTGCGGAGGAACCAGCGCTGCTTGCCCACGATCGGCCGAAGCCCCCGAAATCGCGGATTCTACCCGCGCAACGGAGTGCGGGGTAGTGGCGGGGTACGATGCGCGTCCTCAACCGGCGGGGAGCGGGGTACCCATCGAGGTCGGGCCACCCACGTCCGCCGTTTGCCGAATTCCCGGTGCAACCCACGTCGCCGCCTGCGATGACAATTCGGCAACCTGCGCCCAAAAATGCGGCCAGAGCGCGGCAAGGGACATGTAGCGCGAACGCACGTCGCTGCTGTTGACCTCCTGCGCCCGCCCGTAGGCCGACTTCGCCTCGGCCGTCCGGCCCGCCTCGAACAGCCCGTCCCCCAGCGTGTTCCACAGCTCCGCGCTGCACGTCGGGTTCAGCGCCAGCGCCACCTTCGCCAGGTCGATCCCCGCCTTCGGGTCGCGCAGCGAGAACGTCAGGAACGAGCTGGCCTCGTTGAGCAGCACCCAGTTGTGCGGCTGCTTCTCCAGGGCCTGCCGGTAGAAGCCCGCCGCCAGCTCGAACCGCCCCGCCTTCAGGCACGCCCGCGCCTGCTGCATCGGCTTCTGCAGATCCTCGGCCGCCGCGTCGCTGAACCGCTCGTAGAAGCGGGTCGCCGTCTCCGAGCCGACCCTGCGCCCCAGTAGCCGCGAGTGGATGCCGCGCTCGTCGCCCCCCGGCTCGCGCCATTCGCAGCGCCCCGCGAAGAACGCCTTGAGCAGCGGGAAGTTCACGCCGACGAACGTGGCCAGCGAGAAGCGCTGGTGCTCGAACTCGTCGTCGCGGGTGGTCTGGGTCGGGCCGTAGTCGTTGGCGAGGATGAAGCCGTCGTCGGCGACCAGGCCGAGCAGCTTCTCCAGTGACTGCAGGGCGCCGTGGTTGAGCAGCAGCCGCTTCGACAGCTTGCGGCCGTGGTCGAGGCCGAACGCGCCGTGCGGCAGCGTGGCGACATCGACGGGCCGGTAGTCGTACTCCGAGGCGAACAGGCCGTAGACCTCCAGCAGCTCCTGGCGAACGAGCGGATCGGGCGAGGCGGCGCGGACTTTCAACTGCTCGACGGTGAGGTCGGTGTGGTCGGCAAGTCGGACGCCGCGCGCCAGGCAGGTGCGGACGCAGAGCTGGCGGACCTGGTCGCCGTCGAACTCCAGCACGGCAGCCGGCAGGCAGTCGAGCAGGTAGTTGAGGAAGACGGCCCGCAGCGGCTTGTCGCCGGCGCTCACGAAGAACGCGTCGCGGCGGATCGTCTCATCGGGCTTCATGGCGTCGATGAGGCGGACGCGGTAGCGCCCCGGATGCCCGCCGAGGACGCCGTGCCGCAGCACGTCGAGCAGCATGCGCTCCGACTTGTCGGCGGCGATGTAGACCAGGCGGTCGTAGTAGTCCTTGCGTTGGCGCTTGCACAGGTCGCGGAAGTGGTCGAGGAAGAAGCGGGCGAACAGGCCGACGCCGATGCCGAGTTCGAGGACGTGGATGTCGCGCTCCAGCGTGCCGGCCGCGTCCGCTTCGAGGAGCGAGGCGTAGAAGACCTCGGCGGCATTGCGCGACAGGGTGCCATCGTTGTTGATGACGAAGGGCACCGGCGAGGCGTCGGAGATGAACGCCTTGTTGCCGCGCTCGCGGAGGTACTGCTGGCCCAGCTCCCATTCGAGCGACTCGGAGAGGGGGCAGAACTCCTGGATGACCTCGCGCGACGCCTGGGCATGGGCCAGGACCTGCTCGCCCAGCGAGCCGGAATAGGTGGGCTTGGGCTTCGGAGGCATAGGGGCGGGCATGGCGTCGCACTCGGGCCGAGGAAATGGGACGGAGCATTTTGGCCAACGTGGGCAGCGAAAGCAAGGAAATGACGCGGAAAATCAGCGGCGCAGCGTGGCGACGATATTGTGGCCTTCGATCTGCACGTCGCCGGCGGAGTATGCGAAGTCGAAGTAGAAGTGCCCGAACTTGTGGTGCAGATCGCGGCCCTGGATGAAGTAGTCGAAGTTGAGTGGATGGAAGCCGCGCACATGGGTGGGATCGATGAGATGCCAGGGCGAGCCGAAGATCGGCACGCGGACCCGGAGCAACCCGCCTGGAACGAGCAGCCGATGACACTCGCGCATCCACCCCTCCGGCATGAGATGCAGGTGCTCGAACACGTCGAGGCCGAGGATCTCCTCGCACGAGCCGTCGGCCCATGGCCAGGGGAGCTGGTCGAGGTCGTGGACCACGTCGATGTGGGGCGAATGCCTGCGGCGGTCGTGGTGGACGAAGCCCGGCGTGGGAGCCGTGCCGCAGCCAAGTTCAAGTTTCATGGGCGTCTCCGAAGTACATTAAAGCATGATGCACGAAAGGGAAGCCGTTCGGTAACCGTTCACCGGCTTTTCCCAGGCGCAGCTGGCGGCGGAGCGATTTCATAGGCTGACGAGCATGGGCGATGTCACCTGTGCGGGCTGTCGCGA
>JAYSSW010000756.1:0-3365 GCA_043720335.1 Planctomycetia bacterium | reverse complement strand
TGCGCAGCTTGTGTAGGCTGCGCCAGGCGGCGATGAAAACGTTTTGTGCCACGTCCTCGCTTGCATCCACATCGCGCACGATGGCGAGACTTATCGAGATAGGGTCTGGGAACCGCCTCGCCGCGCCCACTCCACGCAAAGACGGCATTTCCCGCGCAATCCCTTGAATCGGCCTTCCCCGTCCGGGTATAGTGGAGGACACGACTTCTCTCCCGCGAGGTTTCGGAGTGTCCACGATGCCGAGCCCGTTCCCTGGAATGGATCCGTACCTGGAGCAGGAGAAGCTCTGGCCCAGCTTCCACCCGCATCTCGTCCACACCTTGTATCAGATGATCCTGCCCGGCCTGACCGACCGCTACCGGGCACGGGCGGCCGAACGCCCCTACGTCAGCGAGCAGGCGCTGTTCACCTCGATCCTCAAGCAGGAGCACCACGAGCCGTACCTTGAAATTCGCCAGCGCAGCGACAGCCGGCTGGTGACGCTGCTCGACGTGGTCAGCCCGGCGAACAAGCTGACCGCCGAGGGGCGCCGCCGCTACGAGAGGCAGCGCCAGGAGGCGAAGGCGGCGAGCGCCAACGTCGTCGAGATCGACCTGGTGCTGCAGGGGGCACCGATCCTCGACTGCAAGGCGGAGAACCTGCCGACCTGGGACTACGCGGTGCTGGTGTCGCGCTGGACGCACCCCGACCGCTACGAGCTGTACTCGGCGACGCTGGCCAAGCCGCTGCCCCGCTTCCGCGTGCCGCTGGCGTCGAACGACCGCGACACGGTGCTGGACCTGCAGGCCGCCGTCGCCCGCGCCTTCGAGGTGGCCGACTGCGCCAAGCACATCGACTACACCCGCGACCCGGCCACCACCCTCAGCGACGACAACCGCCAATGGCTGCAGGACCGCCTGCGTGCGGAGAAGCTGCGGACGTAGTCAACCTCTCAACATCAACGATTCCCCAAGCCCCACCATGAGCGCAGCGATTGGTGGGGGTCGGAACCGCGCGACACCTCACCCCCAGGAATCGCTTCGCTCATCCTGGGGCCTGGTTCTTCCTTCCCCTTCTCTCCCCGCAACATTCGATCATTTCGCTTCCATTCGTCGCGGCGGCGCGTAAGCTGGCGTGCTGCACGCTCGTTGCCCGCCTTCGTCTCCCTTTTCCCGGAGGATCGAACCTCATGCGCCGCATCACCCTCGCCAGCCTCGCGTGGCTCGCCGTCGCCACGTTCACCAGCGCCCAGGACGCGCCGCTGAAGGACAAACGGCTGGCGCCGCCGATCAGCTACAACGAGAAATACTACCACTGGGCGCCCCCGGCGACGAAGGAAGCGTGGGAAGCGCGCCGCCCCGTGCTCCGCGAGCAGCTGCTCGTGTCGCAGGGGCTTTGGCCCATGCCCGAGAAGTCGCCGCTCCACCCTGTTGTTCACGGCAAGATCGAACGCGACGGCTACACCGTCGAGAAGGTCTTCTTCGCCAGCGTCCCCGGCCACCATGTCTGCGGCAACCTCTACCGGCCGACCGGCAGGACCGGCAAGCTCCCCGCCGTCCTCTGCCCGCACGGGCACTGGGCCAACGGCAGGCTCTACGAGGCGACCGACTCCGCCCAGCAGATGAAGACCGGCGCCGAGTCGACCAAGGAAGGCGCCCTCTATCCCCTGCAAGCACGCTGCGCCCAGCTCGCCCGCCTCGGCTGCGTCGTCTTCTTCTACGACATGGTCGGCATCGCCGACAGCACCCTCATCGGCCACCGCCTCGGCTTCAAGGACGCCGACGCCGAACTCCGCCTGCACAACTTCATGGGACTTCAGACCTGGAACAGCGTCCGCGCGCTTGATTTTGTCCTCGGCCTGCCCGAAGTCGACGCTTCCCGTGTCGGCATCACCGGCGCTTCCGGCGGCGGCACGCAGTCATTCGTCCTCGCCGCCTTCGACGACCGCCTCGCAGCGTCGTTTCCGGCCGTGATGGTTTCGACCTCGATGCAGGGAGGCTGCGTCTGCGAGAACTCCAGCTACCTGCGCGTCGGCACGACCAACATCGAGCTGGCCGCCCTCGCCGCCCCCAAGCCGATGGGCATGTCGTGCGCCCAGGACTGGACCGTCGACATGGAGACGAAAGGGCTGCCCGAGATGAAGGCGATCTACCAGATGTACGGCGCCGAGGGGAACGTGACGGCGAAGTTCTTCAAGTACCCGCACAACTACAACCAGCACGCGCGCGCGATGATGTATGACTTCTTCAACACGCACCTGAAGCTGGGCGTGAAGGGGCCGATCATGGAGAAGCCGTTCACGCCGGTGCCGCCCAAGGAGCTGCGCGTGTACGACGAGGCGCACCCACAGCCGAAGGACGCGGCCAACGCCGACGCGCTGCGGCGCACGCTGACGATGCGCGACGACAAGCAGTTCGAGTCGCTGCTGCCCAAAGACGCCACGACGTTGAAGGAATTCCAGAAGGTCGAGTTCGCGGCCCTGCGCGCGATGATGACCGATTCGCTCGCCACGGTGGGGGTCGTTGAGGAGCGGGCCAAGAAGATCGACAAGCACGCCGACGGCTACATGGTGCAACGCGCCACGTTGAGCCGCAAGGACTCGGGGGAAGCGGTACCAGCGGCAATGCTGAGAGGCGATGACTTCAGGGGCCACATCGTCGTGTGGGTGCATCCCGACGGGGTGAGCAGCTTGTGGAAGGACGGCAAGCTGGTGCCGGCCGCCCAGGAGATCCTCGACAAGAAGAGCGCCATTCTCGCGGTGGAGGTGTTCCGCACCGGCGCGACGGCGAAGGAGCCTCGCCCCGACTGCGACATGAAGGTCGGCGGGCTGGCGTTCTCGGGCTACTACTTCGGCTACAACCGCTCGCTGGTGGCCGACCGCGTGCGCGACATCCTCACCGGCGTGAAGTACATCCAGGACCAGAAGCACGCCAAGCAGATTTCGCTGATCGGCTTCGAGAAGGCCGGCCCGTGGGTGGTGCTGGCGCGCGGGTTGTGCGGCGATGCCGTGCAGCGGACGGCGGCCGACCTCGACCAGTTCCGTTTCGAGCAGGTGAAGGACGTGAACCACGAGATGATGATGCCGGGCGGCCTAAAGTACGGCGGCGTGCCGTCGCTGGCCGGCGTGATCGCCCCACACGAACTGTACCTGCACAACACCAAGGAGACCGGCTCGCACGCCCACCTGCGCGCCGCCTACCAGGCCACAGGCCAGCCCGACCGCCTCGTCAGCAACGAAGCGCGCCAGGACGCGCTGACGGCGGTCCGCTGGCTGCTGCGGTAAATAAGGAACCATGAAAAAACAACTTCCCAAAATGGGGGGAGCGATGAGCATCCCTCTCCCCCTTACGGGGAGAGGGACCGAGGGTGAGGGGTTCTCCCACGTC
>JAYSSW010000755.1:0-7083 GCA_043720335.1 Planctomycetia bacterium | reverse complement strand
CGAAAATTCAGCCTGGACATGGCACTAGGCCCTGAAGCCGCCTGGCCTCGTGGTTGGCGGTCGGGCAGCGCGCGTCCTCACGATCAGCGTCGCCCGTTACGATGAAAGTGGACGGGCGGCGGCTGTTCAGCCGCTGCGATTTCGTGAAGCCGTGCGAGCATTGACGGGGGCGAAGGAGCGGTTGAGCGATCACGGTTCAACCGCTTGGCTTGCTTCGGAGCCTGACGGAGTGAAGGGCCATTGGCAAGGCACTTCACTCCGTCGGCTTCGACGCGGTCGGTGCTGCTGCTGGCTTCGACGCGGCCGGGGCTGCTGCGGGCTTCGGCGCCGTCGGTGCTGCGGCTGCGGTCTTCGTCGCGGCCGGGGCTGCCGGCTTCGGCGCGGCTTCCGCCGCCGGCTTCGGCGCGGCTTCCGCTGCGGTCTTCGGCGCGGCCGGGGCTGCCGGCTTCGGCGCAGCCTCCGCTGCGGGGGCGGCGGCCTTCGGCTTGCCCTTGACCGCGGCCTTGAGGGGCATGATGAGCGCGGTCATCTTCTTGCCGTCGAGCGCCGGAGGCCGCTCGACCTTGCCGACGGTGGCCAGCTTCTCCAGGACGGTGTCCAGCACGCGGCGGCCTTCCTCCTGGTGCTGCATCTCGCGGCCGCGGAAGATGACGGTGACCTGGACCTTGTCGTTGTGTTCGAGGAACTTGCGGGCCTGCGCGACCTTGGTGTCGATGTCGTGGTTGTCGGTCTTGGGCCGGACGCGGATCTCCTTCAGCTTCTGCTGCCGCACCTTCCCGACCTTGTTGCCCTTCTGCGAGTTCGCGAACTTCATCTTGCCGTAGTCGAGGATCTTGCAGACCGGCGGCCGCTCGTCGGCGGCGACTTCCACCAGGTCCAATCCTGCGTCCTTGGCTTGCTGGAGCGCCTGGAAAGTCGGCACGAGGCCCAGCTGCTCCCCTTCAGGACCGATCAGGCGGATCGGGCTGATGCGGATCTGCTCGTTCATTCGTGGGCCGCGTTCCGCAGGCTGGTTTCGGTCGTAGAGTCGGATATTCGGTCTCCTGAAAAGTGGTGTCGGACGCTGGGTTTGGTTGAGGCCCCCGCGTCTCCTCGGCAATGCGGCTTCCTGGGTGATGGCCACGCAACTTCTTCATTCTATCGTCCTTTTTTGAAATTCGCTATCCAATTTTCCGCTTTGCCTGGACGAGGGGTGTGCAGCTGTTGCTTGGCTGGGATGGAGCAGCTTCGGCCCACGATCGACGATACGGTCCGCAATCTGGTCGAGCGGGCCGTCGACGTGCCGGAGGCGGAGGAGTTCGGCGCCATCGACCTGGAGTTCCGGGACGCCGGACAGAAGCTCGCCAACGAGGTCCGGCAAGCCAGCGTGGCGAGCCGGAAAAAAAGGGGTACGTCGGCTGCAGCATCGCCTGCCCGGAGTGCGGCCACGCGGCCAAGCACCACTCGTGCCAGGAGCGGCGCGTGCTGACGATTCACGGCGCGGTGCGGGTGCAACGCGCGTACTACTACTGCGGCCGCTGCCACCGGGGCTACCTGCCGTACGACGAGGCGTTGGGTCTGGTGGACGAGATCAGCCCGGGCCTGATGCCGCAGGTGTGCCTGGCGGGGACGCTGGCTCCGTTCGCCGACGCGGCGCAGGACGTGCTGAAGCGGTTCGCGGGAGTGCGGGTGTCGGCGTCGACGGTGCTGCGCAGCACGGAGGGCTCGGGGGAGCGGCTGCGGGCGCAGAAGCGCGAGGGGCGGATGCCGAAGCCGACCCGCAAGGAGCCGGCGTGGACGGCGGAGCGCGAGGGGCAGGAGCCGCAGGCGTACGTGGGCCTGGACTCGTTCAGCGTGCCGATGCAGGGGGCCGGCGGAACCCGCGCGGAGCAACGGATGCTGTACACGGCGCTGCTGTACACGCCGGGCAAGGAGCACACGCGCTACCTGGTGGACTTCAACCTGGACACGCGGGCGGAGCAGTTGCGTTCGCAGGCGCGGGTGCTGGGGATCGGGGAGGTGAAGGACCTGATCGCGGTGACCGACGGGGGCGGCGGGCTGGAGGCGGCGCTGCAGCGGCACCTGGCGAGCGACGTGAAAACGATCCTGGACTGGTACCACGCGGCGGAGCACGTGTGCGATTTCGCCAAGGTGCTGCACGCGGACGACGAGACGGCGCGGACGGCGTGGCGGGACGAGGCGAAGACGGTGCTGTACGACCAGGGGGGCGAGGCGCTGCTGACGTGGCTGGGGGCGGTGGAACTGCCGGCGAGCGCGTCGTCGGAGACGCGCGAGGAGCTGCGGAAGCTGATCGGGTACTTCGAGAACAACCGCCACCGCACGGACTACCCGCAGTACCGCGAGAACGGCTGGGACATCGGCAGCGGCCCGACCGAGGCGGGCTGCAAGATCATCGGCGAGCGCCTGAAGGGATCGGGGATGCGCTGGGTGGAGGACGGGGCGGCGACGGTCGCCGCGCTGCGGGCCCTGTACGTCAGCGGCGGCGACGTCTGGGACGGCTTCTGGGCCCAGCCCCACCGCGCCGCCGCCTGAAATCCCACCCAAGTAAATGACGCTCACCCCGGATACTCGGATACTCCGGCCCTTCCATCGGACCGTGTGCGTTGGCATGTTTGTCGAGGCGACTCCCTGTCAACTACGCAACGCCAAGATGCCGCATTCCGACAAGCCGGACTGCTTCAGCGACTGATTCTTCGGGCACTCGGCAGATCATCCCGGAATTGCGGATACGCCAGTCGAGGCACTTGGCCCAAAATCGAACTCCGCGTGGCGGTTCTCGTCCGTCACGCGGTCCAGGAGCTGTTGCAAGGTCGGCGGAGCAGACGGCGACGGCGTGTCATTCGGGTTCATCGCTGCCATCCTCTCGAGAGGGCATCATGGATGATACCGCGGCGCCACGGCTACTTCTTGCCGAACGGCAGCTTGCCTTCGCCGCGCGGAATCGGCTCGCCGTAGCCGCCGACCTTGTCGTAGACGCGGACATGGTCGACCACCATCTCGGCGGGGAACGTTGTCGTCTTGTCGGGGTTGCCGAGGAACTTGCCGCCGACGGCGACGTTCATCACCAGGTAGAACGGCTGGTTGAACGGGGCCGGCCAGGCGTTGAGGTCGGCTTCGTTGCGCGGCGTCGCTCCTTTGCCGCCGTCGACCTTGCTGCTGCTCCACCAGAAGTTCTGCGTCTGGTAGATCCGGCCGTCAACGGCCCAACTTATCTTGCCCGGCTCCCAGTCGAGCGTGTAGAGATGGAAGTCGGCGATGCTGCCGCTGGCGAGGAACATGTAGTCCGCTCCGGTGTGCGCGTTGTTCGGCCAGCGCGAGCCGTAGTGAATCGTACCGAGAACCTTGTTCGGCTCCTGGCCGCGCGCCTCCATCACGTCGATCTCGCCCGACGACGCCCAGGTGCCGTACTTGTCCGACTGCGGCAGCATCCACAGCGCGGGCCAGATCCCCTGGCCCGTCGGCAGCTTGGCGCGGAACTCGAACCGGCCGTACTGCTTGCTGAACAGCTCGCCGCCGTCGCGCTTGCGGGTCTTCATCCGGGCGGAGGTGTAGCCGCACCCGTTGTACGATTCCTTGACCACGCGGATATGGAGCATGCCGTCCTTGACGAAGGCGTTCTCCGGCTCGCGGGTGTAGTACTGGAGCTCGTTGTTGCCCCAGCCGCTGATCCAGGTGTTGGTGTTGTAGTCGAAGAAGCCGTTGGCGAGGTCGAAGTCCCACTTGGCGCGGTCGATCTCCTTGCCGTCGAACTCGTCGCTCCAGACGAGCTTCCAGCCGGGCGGATCGCCGGCCTGCTTCGTGTCCTGGGCAGGCGACAGCCCCGCCACCAGCGCCGCCAAAGCGGCCGCCATCGCAAAAGCCACGCGGCGGATCATGGGGTTCTCCTGGGAAGTGCATACCCAGGGACGGCTGTCCCTGGGCTTTCATCATTTCATTTTCTTCCGACGTGGGTCAAGTGAACCCCAATCTCCTACCGAGTATCACCTTGTGCGGCAGGGGGCGGTCAATGCGAGAGGATTTCGCGCTTCAGTTTCTCGATCTCCTCGCGCGACGATTTGCGCAGCTCGATCGTGCATTTTCGCGGCTCGCCGTCGGACGGCTTCGGCTTCGCGAAATGTGCCTCCTCGACCCAGTTGAAGTAGATCTCGCTCCGTTTCACGTCGATCACGACCAGCAAAGCAGGCAGGTTCGATCCAGCCAGCCGTTCCATGAGCGACGAATCGACCGTGAACAGGCCGGGCACCTCGCGCTCCGTAGGCACGACCTCGACGCCGAGCGCCTGGAGGGCGCCGTTCTTGCGCGAGAAGAAGAGCAGGTAGTCCAGTCCGATGTCGGACTGCTGCAGCGACGAAACATGCACCGGTTCCAGCTCCAGCAGGAACTGCTCGGCCAACAGTTGCCCGCGCTGCGAAACATACCAGACTTCCGACTTCTTGGCAGTCATGAGAAATGCGACCTTGTTGGTTTGCTATGATTGGATTTCCAGAAGTCGGCGACTTCACGATGCAAAATCATCAGATTTTCTGGGTTCAATTCGTGCGAGAGCGGGATTTGATAAACCCCTTTTCGCGGCTTCATGTGCAGGGAGGCGATGAACGCCCTGGCCGTCGGTTCGTGAACTCCCACCAGGTAGGTTGGTCCAGGCCGCCGGAACAGCCCTTCGCATTTCGCCTTGCTGGCAGAAACCTTCAGCGAAGTTGCCGAAGCCGCGAGAGGAACTGCCGTCGACTTGACCTGAACGAAGAAGTACGGCGACAACCTTGGAATCCCGGTCAACTCGACATAATAGTCGACATGGGGCCATTTCTCGCCGAGAAACGCCGGCCTGAACAGGGGCCGGTCGAATTGCCGGTAATCCGTGATGGCCAGCTTAAAGATCGTTTCGCCGCGATCACCGATCTCATCCGAGTTTCCAGCCACATCTGAACCCTTTTCGGCCACGCAGCGAGGTTGACACGTCTCTCATCGTGTCAGGCTAAAGCAGCCGGAATTTTCTGTCAAGAAAAAGTCCGCGTTCAATCCCCCACCGGATAGTACACGCTCGGCGACGTGACGCACGCCAGCTTGTCGAAGCGCGACAGCGTCGCCAGGAAGCTGCCGGTCGGGCAGGCGTGGGTCATGATGATGAGCGGGACGATGGCGCCGCTGGGGCTGTCCTCGACCGCTTCGTGCTGGATCACCGACGAGATGCTGATCTGGTGGTCGGCCAGCAGCCGCGTGATCTCCGCCATCGCGCCGGGGCGGTCCTGCACCATCAAGCGCAGATAGAAACGGCTCACCACGCTGTCGGGGTCGCGCATCACGATACTGCGGTTGCTGCCCGACCACAGCCTCAGCGTCTCGAACGTCTGCTGCGCCCGGCCCACCGCCAAATCGATCAGGTCGGCCACCACCGCGCTCGCCGTCGGCATCTGCCCGGCGCCCCGGCCGTAGTACAGCGTGCTCCCCACCGCGTCCCCCGCCACGAAGATCGCGTTGAAGCTGTCGCGCACCTGCGCCAGCACCGACGTGTGCCTGAGCATCACCGGAGCGACATGCATTGCCAGCTGCCCCCCCGCCTCGTCGCGGCCAGGGTCCGGCTCCAGCCACGCCTCCGCCAGCAGCTTGATCGTGTAGCCCAGTTCCCCCGCGAATCGGATGTCGATGGCGTCGATGGCGTTGATGCCGCGACGGCTGATCCGCGCTACCGGCGGAGCGACGCCGAACGCGATCTGAACCAGGATGGCGAGCTTGTGGGCGGCGTCGGTGCCGTCCACGTCCATGGTCGGGTCGGCCTCGGCGTAGCCCTTGGCCTGGGCTTCGCGCAGCACCTCGTCGTAGCTGCGGCCCTGCTCGGTCATCTGCGTGAGGATGAAGTTGCAGGTGCCGTTGAGGATGCCTTGCAGCGACAGGATCTGGTTGGCCGCCAGCCCGTGGCACAGGGCGCCGATGATGGGGATGCCCCCCGCAACACTTGCTTCGAACGCGATGGCCCGCCCGTGCCGACGGCCGGCGTCGAAGACCTCGGCGCCATGCGTCGCCAGCAGCGCCTTGTTGGCGGTGACGACGTGCTTGCCTGCCGCGAGAAGGTCGAGCACCGCGCGTTTGGCCCAGTCGACGCCGCCGACCACTTCGACGACGGCGTGGATCGACGGATCGTTCAGAACCTCTTTCAAGTCGGTCGTGACAAGATGCGGCGGCAGCGGCACGGCGCGCGGCTTGTGCGGGTCGCGGACGACGACCTTGCGGAGTTCGAGCCGCCGGCCCGCGCGGGCGGCGAGCCGTTCGGGATGTTCGAGGAGGAGCTTGGCGACGCCGCCCCCGACGGTGCCGCAGCCGACCAAGGCGATGCCGAAAGGTTCCATCAAAGAGCCGCCCTTGGGAGAGTGCCGAAAGCGTCAATTTATCGGCCAGGCGGGCGTTCGGCGAACGGCTGCGGCGATTGCGGCGTTCCTGCTTGACAGGGAAGTGTGGAGGTTTATCATGCAGCGAAAGGTCGGAGTGCGGTTTTAGGCGTTCAACCTGCATCAACCAGGATTCGATGTTCGCGTAGGCGAGCTCGGCGATGCGGTTGAGGTGCCTGCGGTCGAGGCCGTGGCGGCGCTCGTATTCCTGCGCGACCCGGCCGAACGCGGCCGGCCACATGAAGCGGCACTCGATGTCCTCGTGGCCCTGCCACGCCGCCGCGTTCTGGTTCTGCGAGGCGACGTCGCCGGGCAGGTTCTTGAACTCCTCGACACCGAGGACGAGCACGCACTCGTAGCGACCGGCCTCGATATCCGCCATCGCCGCGAGGACCGCGAGCGAGGACGACGCACACGCGCCCTCGTGGCGCATCGCCGGCACGCCCCAGAGCCCCGGCACCACCTGCGCCACCATCGCACCGAGGTGCGCCTGCCCGCGCTGCAGCTCGGCGAAGGCATTGCCGACGTGGATGCTCTGGATCGCGGTCGCGTCGAGGTCACAGGCCTCGAGTGCGCCCTCGGTCGCCACGCGGACCATGTCGGCGATGTCTTCGCCGTGGCGCGACCAGGCCTTCGCGAAATCGGTCTGGTGGCCGCCGAGGATGCAGGTGGGTCGGCTCATGCAGTCTCCGTCGTGGCG
>JAYSSW010000754.1:0-3369 GCA_043720335.1 Planctomycetia bacterium | reverse complement strand
CAAGCCGACCAGCGAGATGCAGACACTCATGGCGCGGCTCGGCAAGCAGGCGAGCAACATCCCGACGCGCATCACGCTGATGACCGCCGAGGGGAAGGTCGTCGCGGAAACGTCGAAAGACCCCAGCCAAGTCGAGGACCATTTCAATCGGCCGGAGTTCCAGCAGGCGCTGAAGGAAGGGTTCGGCAAAGCGATCCGCCGCAGCCAAACGGTCGAGCAGGAGATGATGTACGTCGCGTTCCGCAGCGATCTCGCGGAGCCGGCGATCATCCGCGTGGCGTTCTCGCTCCAGAGCATCCAGACGCACGTCCGCGACCTGCAATGGCTCGTCTGGCTGGCGTGCGGACTGACGGCGCTGCTCACGCTGCTCGTCGCGTTCTGGGTCGCGCGCACCATCGCCAGGCCCATCGGCGAACTGACGCGTAGTGCCGAGGAGATCGCCGCCGGGCGCTACGGGCGGCGCGTCTTCTGCGAAAGCAAGAACGAGGTCGGCCAGCTCGCCCTCACCTTCAATCACATGAGCGAACGGCTCGCGGACCAGTTCGCCCAGATCGAGGACGACCGCCAACAGCTCCGCGCGATGCTGGGGAGCATGGTCGAGGGCGTCGTCGCCATCGACGCCGAGCAGCGCATCCTGTTCGCGAACGAGCGGGCCGGGCAGCTTCTCGAGTTCACCGTGCGCAACGCGGTCGGCCGGCGGCTGTGGGAGGTCGTGCGCCAGCGGCCTTTGCAGGACCTGCTGCACAGCAACACGGCCGAGCAGTCGTTTGAGCGCCGCGACTTGACCTGGTCGGGACAGGGGGCGCGATCCTTGACGGTTCATATCGCCCGGCTGCCCGGCTCCACGTCGCGCGGCGCGGTGCTGGTCTTCCACGACACGACCGAGCTACGCCGCCTGGAGAAGCTGCGGCAGGAGTTCGTCGCCAACGTGTCGCACGAACTGAAGACGCCGCTCGCGGTGATCCAGGCTTGCGTCGAGACGCTGATCGACGGCGCCGTCGACGACCCGCAGCACCGGGGCAAGTTCCTCGAACGGATCGCCGACCAGGCGTATCGGCTGCATGCGCTGATTCTCGACCTGCTGCAATTGGCGCGCATCGAATCGGAGAAGGAGGCGTTCACCCGCGAGGAACTGCTGGTCGAGAACATCGTGCACGCCTGCGTCGATCGCCACCGCACGTTGGCCGAGGGGAAGAAGCAGTCGTTGGAGGCGGTCGCGCCGTCGGGTGGCACGATGCCGGTGATCGCCTGGGCGGACGAGGAGGCGGTGCAGCAGATTCTCGACAACCTGGTGAACAACTCGCTGAAGTACACGCCGGAGGGGGGCCAGGTGCGCGTGCTCTGGGAGCTGCAAGGGGACGAGGTGCTGCTGCGCGTCGAGGACACTGGCATCGGCATCGCGGAGCAGGACTTGGCGCGCGTGTTCGAGCGGTTCTACCGCGTCGACAAAGCGCGCTCGCGCGAGATGGGCGGGACCGGCCTGGGGCTGTCGATCGTCAAGCACCTGGCGCAGTCGATGCAGGGGAGCGTCGACGCCCGGAGCCAGCTTGGCAAGGGAAGCGTCTTCACCGTGCATCTGCCCGCGGTGCGTGCGAAGGCGCCGGTGTGAGCGCGAGGGGGAGCTAACCGGGGAGACGCAGGGACGCAGAGGAAAGGCAGAGAGAGAGAAAGAGAGCGCCAAGCCCCAGGATGAGCGAAGCGATTCCTGGGGGTTCGACCCCCACCAATCGCGTTGCTCATGGTGGGGCTTGGGGGCACTCTCCCTGCCTCTGCTCTCTATGCCTTGCTCTGCTTTTCCTCCGCGCCTCTGCGGTTAGCGCTTCTAGAAGTCACCGGGAAAAACTTCGCCGCCGGAGCGGGTGACGATGGCGGCGAGGGTGGCGATGTTGACGGT
Organism: Planctomycetia bacterium; assembly: GCA_043720335.1. Taxonomy (GTDB): domain Bacteria; phylum Planctomycetota; class Planctomycetia; order Gemmatales; family Gemmataceae; genus JAYSSW01. The sequence goes on along the minus strand of JAYSSW010000754.1, from coordinate 1,475 downwards.
TTGCGCGAGGAAGCGGACCGAGCCGTCGGCGAAGAGGCTGTTGACGCCGCCGGTGTGGAAGCCGTAGATCTGTCCGGCGCCGTCGGTGCCGAAGTAGGGGTCGGGGTAGCCGTTGCGTGCCTGGCCGTTGGTGGCGTTGACGCCGGCGGGGCCGGGGACGGAGACGCCGTCGGCGCTGGCGCCGCTCAGCCAGATCTCGCTGGCGGGCCTGCACCAGCCGCCGCCGGTGGTGTTGAGTCCGCCGACGAGCTTGCCCGCGCGGTAGAGGTCGGGGCGGCCAGCCGACTCGGTGACGTGGATCGTGTTCGACGTGCCGTCGCTGATGTCGGCGAAGCGGACGTTGGTGGTCTTCGACAGGATGCCCAGGCCGCCGACCGGCACCAGGCCGAGCGACACGAGGCGCGGATCGACCTGGTAGACGCCGGCGTAGTCGCCGACCGCGACGATGGGGACGTAGCCGTTGTCGGGGTTGCCGTCGAAGCGGTCGGGGTTCGGCGCCGAGGGGCACTGGTAGATCGACACCTTCAAGCCGGTGACGGGCAGGTTGTTCACGTCCGACCAGTTCAGGCCCAGGTTGTAGCGGTTGAACATCGGCGCCTGTTCGATGAACGGCAGCAGGTTCGTCTGCCAGCGGTGCCGCACGCCCCCTGCGGTGACGGGGCGGAGGTTGCTGGGAAAATACTTGTAGGTGTCGTGGTGGTTGTGCAGGCCCAGGCCGATCTGCTTCAGGTTGTTCTGGCACTGGGCGCGGGCGGCGGCGTCGCGCACCTTCTGCACGGCGGGCACGAGCAGCGCGATCAGAATCGCGATGATGGCGATGACCACGAGCAGCTCGATGAGGGTGAAGCCAGCGCGACGGACGAAGCGAAGGGAACGCATGCGACGAACTCCTATTCGATGGTTGGAAAATTACTGGGTTGGCGGGCGGGCTACTTCTTCAACAGGATGGCGGGGATCTCGTTTTCGCCGTCGCGGATGGTGACGGTCACGCCGGACGACTCGGCCTTGGCGTAGCGGCCGGGCAGGCGGTTGGTCGGCGGCTCGTCCCCCTTGCCGCTGGTCAGCCACCATTCGACGGTGACGGCGTAGTCGCCGACCGGGGCGCCGTCTTTGCTGTCGTAGGTCTCGACGACGAAGCTGCCGTCGGCCTCGACCTTGGCGCGGGGCTTCGGCGCGTCCTTGTCGCCTTTCACGGGGTGGAAGATGACGAGCGCGTTCGGAATCGGCTTGCCGGCGTAGCTGATCTGGCCCTTGGCCGGCGCGACCGGGACGCGCGACGGCCCGCTGCTGCCGCAGCCGAACGCGCCGGCGAGCAGCAAGGAGCCAAGGACAAGGAGAGGGTAGCGAGGCGTGGACACGTTCAACTCCTGGAGACAGGACCGTCGCGATGAAGCCATCACGGCGGTCGGCGTGTCTCCGGGAGCACCGGTCAACAGCGCGAAACGAGGGATGAGGGAGAGCCTCCCCGTGCGGGG
>JAYSSW010000753.1:0-3373 GCA_043720335.1 Planctomycetia bacterium | reverse complement strand
TTGGCGAGTTTCGGGTCGAGCTTGCCGAACACGTTCAGCTTCGGCGCGGGCGGGAAGTCGAGGATCGACTGCACCTCAGCCATGAAGTGGACCTGGCTGCCACGTTCGAGCGGGTTGACCCCCTTCTTGGCGGCGGCGACGGGGTCGCCGTCGAAGTAGGCGGCGCGCTGTTCGAACTCGGTGAAGTCCTCGATGGAGCGCAAGGCCCGCTGCGAGCCGAACAGCCGCTGCACGTTGACGCCGCGCAGCGAAGGCACGTCGATGCGGTGGCGGAACTCCTGCGGACGGATGTCGCCGACCAGGTGCGTGGCGGCGTTGGTGTGGCCGTTGACGTGGCAGTCGAAGCAGGTGACGCCGTGGCTGGGGCGGTCGCTGCGGCGCTCGTCGGTGGCGTTGAACTGCTGCTGCGGGAACGGCGTGACCAGCAGCCGCAGCCCTTCGAGCTGCTTCGGGTTCATCACGTCCTTGAACAGCTCGTGGAAGTTGTCGATCGTCACGACCTTGCCCTTCGCCACGTCGCCGAGGTCGGGGCGCGTCGTCAGGAACATCGGCGGCGGGAACTCGGGCAGGAAGTGGTCGGGCAGGTCGAAGTCGAGGTCGAAGCGGGAGAGGTCGCGGCCTTCCTGCTTCTTGATCTCGTCGATGTGGAACTTCGGGAACAGCATGCCGCCTTCGGGATGGTTCGGGTGAGGCAGCGGCAGGAAGCCGGCGGGGAACAGGTTCTTCGCCTTGATCTCCTTCGGGCTGAGTTCGGCGAGCTGCTCCCACGTCATGCCATTGGTGAGCTTGACGCGCGGCCCCTGCTGCACGGCCTTGCCGCGCGACATCTTCACGCCCACGGCGATCTTGTCAGCCAGGTCGTAGCGGCCGGCGAGCAGCCCTGCGTGCTTGGTCTGGATGCTCTGCTTGGCGGCCATCATGCGGGCGCGCACCTTGGCGAAGTCGTCGGCTTTCGGGGTCGGCGGCGGGGTCGGCGGATCCTGGTCGCCGTTGATGATCTTCGGGCCGTCCTGCGCATGGGCCAGGCCCCAGAAGGCGAGAGTCAAGGTCAAGGCGACCGCGCAGAGCGACGGAAGCCAGCGAACGGGGAAGGGAAGTCGTCGCATGATCGGGTTCTCCTGCAAGCGGGCAACGCCAACTACGCACGGCGAAACCGCCGTGCATCGTGGCACGCAGAGTACCACGCTGCAAGTCGTGCGCCAAGGAGGAGAAGAGTTAGCCACAGAGGACACTGAGGGCACAGAGAAAGGCAGAAGAGTTGTCGCCAAGCCCCACCATGAGCAACGCGATTGGCGGGGGTCGCAGCTTGCGCCGACTCACCCCCAGGAATCGCTTCGCTCATCCTGGGGCTTGGCGCTGTCTTCTCTACTTTTCTCTCTGTGTTCTCCGTGACCTCTGTGGCGAATGGATTTTGCACGCTCGAATTCGCGGCAGGGAAAGTGGCTGCGCGGTCGTGGGCAGGCGGCGTCACTTCGTGGTTGCGGGCACGCTGAGGCTGCGCCAGACGTACCAGGTGCCGAGGCTGCGGTAGGGCTGCCAGGGGAGGGCGAGGGCTTCGAGTTCCTTCCTGCCGGGCAGGTCGGCGAGCTGGTAGAGCTTCTGGGCGCCGGCGCGCAGGCCGTAGTCGCCAACGGGGAGCACGTCGAGCCGGCCCAGCGAGAACATCAGGAACATCTCCGCCGTCCAGCGGCCGATGCCGCGCACCGGCACCAGCAGGTCGATCACCTCCTCGTCACCCAGGTCCTTCAGCTTCTTCAGCGGAACCTCGCCGCTGGCGCACTTCTCGGCCAGGTCGTGCATCGAACGCTGCTTCGACTGCGACACGCCGAGCGAGCGCAGCGTGTCGGCGTCGCACTGGAGCATTTTGCGCGGCGTGACGATTCCGCCCATCTGTTTGGCGACGCGCTCCCAGATCGACGCGGCGGCTTTCGTCGAGATCTGCTGCGACAGGATCGAGCGGACCAGGACGACGAAGTGGTTGTCGTCGGGCTGCAGCGTGCAAGGCCCGACCGTGCGAATGACCGTCTTCAGGGCCGCGTCGCGGCGCGACAGCAGGCGGCGCGCCTTGGCGAAAGTTTCGTTCATGGAGGATCGTCTGGACCAATGCCTGGCTGGGACCGGCGCTGGCGGGGAAGGGTGGGTCTGGAGGATGTTGTACGGAAACGGAAAGCCCGCAGGGGCGGCCAGCGGGCTTCAAGGTCGGCGCGAAGACAACCTTGCTATTTCTTGCCCTTCTTGGGGGCGCCGGTGCTGAGGCTGGAGGGGGGTTCGCTGGTCATGAGGATGGTGTTGATGGTCGGCTTCTCGATGTTGCCGATGCCTTCGTCGTCGTTCTTGGCGCCCTTCTTGGCGAGGTTCTTGGGAGCGGTGAGGAAGACCTTCACCTCCTGGCCGGCGACGAGATCCTCGTACTTGGCGGCGTAGCCTGGCTTGGTGGTGTCGCTGCCGCGCATCTCGGCGAGCTGGGCCTTGGTGTAGGTCTTGAGATTGCCCATGTCGTCGTACTCGGTGCCGAGGATGAGCTTGCGGACGACGACCTTGTCCTTGACGTCGAGTTCGAAGTTCTTGAAGCTGTGGACGATCTTGTAGGGGCCGTTCTGGGCGGTCGGGTTGGCGGCGTCCTTGGCGGCCTTGGCCATCTGCTGCATCTGCTGCATCTGGATCTTCTGGTAATCCATCATGATGCGGTTCTGGAGCTGGGCGCGCTGCTGGGGCGTCTTGGCGTTGGCGAGCTGCTGCTGGTCGCGGTACAGGTTGTTGAGCATCTGGTAGTTGTTGTTGCCGCCGCCGCCCGTGTTGGGCTTGTAGCTGGGGTTGGGTTCCATGTGCGGGAAATCGACCTGCAAGGTGAGCGATTTCGAGCCGGCGTCGACGGAGAGGATCTTGCCGACCATCTCCTTGACGGACTGGATGCCGATGTAGTCCTGGGCGCTCGCCATCTCGCCGTTCTTTTTGGCGTCGGTCTTCTTGTCCTTCTTCTGGGCCGAGGCGTCGCTGGACGCGAAGAGGACGAGCGAAGCTGCGACGCAACCGAAACCAAGGAGCCGCCACATGATAAAACTCCTGGCCCGCGAACTGCCGCGGGTTTGGGGGAATTGCAGTCGGAAGCCATCAGGTCGCCAGCGACCCTTTAGACACCAGTCTAGCAGAAAAGTTCCGCGATCAAGCCAGCAAGCGGGGCATGCCAAGGCTGAGCTGCTTCGCACTCGAGGCATGCGAACTGCCGACGCGCAGCGAGGAACGTCCCTGCAAGCCGTGCGTTCCTCGCGGCGCGTCGGCAGACCCGGCACGGGACGCCAGCCACGAGTCCCCGCGTGTTTTTCCTCGCTGGCGCTTCGGGCTCAGGGATCGACGGCCAACCCCGCAAGTCCCC
>JAYSSW010000752.1:0-7103 GCA_043720335.1 Planctomycetia bacterium | reverse complement strand
CGAGCGCGGAACGACGCGACGGGAATCATACGCGGCAACGGCCCCGGGCGCAAGCCCCCAGATTCACAGAACCCCCCAGAGTGCGCGCTGGCCCTGGTATTCGGGGCGAGTTCGGAAAACGGGCCGGAGATTGGGCATCTGCAGAAACCCAGCGCCGAATCTCGCTGGATCGCGATTTTTTCATCGGGGCACATCCGGTTACTCAATCGGTCTGGAACAAGGTCGCTCGAGTCAATCCAAGCTACTTCAAAGGCGAGGGCCTGCCGGTTGATTCCATTAGCTGGATTGACGCTGTCGTGTTTTGCAATCAACTCACAATCATGGAGGATCGGCGGCCGTTTTACCTTGTACAAGGGGGAAAAGTCACACGGCTTGGCGGCACAGGATACCGATTGCCAACAGAAGCAGAATGGGAATTTTGCTGCAGAGCCGGCACGACCACTCCATACCATACTGGAGCGACGATCTCAGCCCAGTTCGCCAATTATCACGGCGATTTTTCTTTCAACAATAGTCCTCGCGGCGAATGCCAAAAGACCACGACTCTTGTTGAAAAGTACCCGCCCAACGCTTTTGGGCTGTTCGACATGCACGGCAATGTCCGGGAATGGTGCTGGGATGCCTGTGAAGAACGACCGGCCGGCCGGGAGGCCGTGACTGATGAGCGTACTGTCAACAGCGAGTGTGTTCTACGCGGCGGGTCTTGGCGCAGCCATCCGGCGGCGTGTCGCTCGGCGTCCCGCATCAAGCATCATGTGACATATCGAAGCAGCAATATCGGCCTTCGCATCTGCCGATTCGCCGATTAAATTGACCTGTTGATTCCGCCAATTCCTGGGAGGCTAGGTTTGAATACTACACAGTTTCGAGAAGTGTTCGGCATGTCGCCCGATGAATTGATCACATTGTGGAACAAGCTCACGCCAAAGGAAACTGAGGCTTCTCGATTGATGGCGCAGGGACTCGACAACAAAACGATTGCCGCGAGATTGACCATCAGCGTGAAAACGCTGGATATTCACCGAGGCAATATTTCACGAAAACTCGGCGATTGCGATTCTGCAGCGATGCAGTTCAACCGAATCATCGGATCGTACATCGCAACTTCGGGTTTTGTGGTGGCTGATAACCCGCTGGGTTGCGAAGCCGAAGCATCGTTCTTCTTTCAGCCCAAGTCGTAGAAGGTTGTGCATGTCGTTCTCCGCCTTGACCACGCGCGTGCTTCTGCTTCGCCACGGTGAAACGTCGGCTCCGACGGTGTTCCACGGGGCCGAGTCGGACATCGGGCTGAGCGACAAGGGCGCGAGGCAGGCCGAGGCGGTGGCGCCGGTCCTGGCGGCGCTGCGGCCCGACGTGGTCGTTTCGTCGGGCATGCGGCGAGCGGTCGACACGGCGACGCCGATCGCGTTGGCGTGCGGGCTGCCGCTTGAGATCGAGGTCGATCTGCACGAGCGGCGCGTCGGCAGCCTGAGCGGGACGCCGTTCAACCACCATGACGGTGTCTGGGCCGACACGGTCAAGCGTTGGTCGGCTGGCGACACCGCCTGGTCGCATCCCGGCGCTGAGTCGTTCGACGACGTCCACGCCCGCGTCATTCCGGTCTGGCGGAGGCTCACCGAAGCGAACGCGGGGCGGACGATGGTCATTGTGGCTCATGGGCTGGTGTGCAAGGTGCTGCTGCTGTCGCTGCTGCCCGGCTGGTCGGTGCAGCGCTGGACCGAGTTCGGGCCGATCCGCAACGTTGGCGTCTCGGAACTGGTCTTGGACGGCGAAACCTGGCAAGCCGTCCGTATCAACGAATGGCCCCCGGCGATCCTCGAGCAGAACCTGATGTCATGAAGAGAAAGGCAATCCGAAATGACGCTCCCATGTCCCGACTAGCGTCGTGTGAGGTCCGACTTCGCTGCTAGATTTTCGGCACGAAGTGGCTCCACCGCGCGAACGGGGCGTTGGCGCCGAGTTGTTCCTCGATGCGGAGAAGCTGGTTGTACTTGGCGAGGCGTTCGCTGCGGGCGATGGAGCCGATCTTGATCTGGCCGGCGCCGCTGGCGACGGCGAGGTCGGCGAGGGTCGAGTCTTCGGTTTCGCCGCTGCGGGCCGAGACGACGGCGCGGTAGCCGGCCTTCTTCGCCAGCGACAGGACTTCGAAGGTTTCGGTCAGCGTGCCGATCTGGTTCACCTTCACCAGCACGCAGTTGGCGACCTTCTGCTGGATGCCTTGCTGGAGGCGTTGCGGGTTGGTGACGAAGAGGTCGTCGCCGATGAGCTGCACGCGGCCGCCGAGCGATTGCGTGAGCGTCTTCCAGCCGTCCCAGTCGTCCTCAGCCATGCCGTCCTCGATGCTGAGGATCGGGTACTGCGCCGCCCAGCGAGCCAGCCAGGCGCTGAACTCGGCGGCGGAGAGCGATTGGTTCTCGAGGTGGTAGCGCCCCTGGCGATGGAAGTGCGTGCTGGCCACGTCGAGCGCGATGCCCGCGTCGCGGCCCGGGGCCAAGCCGACGCGCTGGAACGCTTGCAGGATCAGTTCCACGGCCTGCTCGTTGTTCGCCAGCTTCGGGCCGAAGCCTCCTTCGTCGCCGACCAGCACGCCTTCGTGGCCCGCCTGCTTGAGTGTTTCGCTGAGAGCGCGGTAGACGGCGACCGTCATCTCCAGCGACTCGGAGTAGCTGCGGGCGCCGATGGGGAGGAAGAGGAAGTCCTGAAACTCAAGGTTGCGTCCCGCGTGCAGGCCGCCGCTGATGAGGTTCACCATCGGCAGCGGCAGCAGCGGCTGGGCGTCGCCGACGAGGTGCTGCCAGAGCGGCTTCCCCGCGGCGCCGGCGGCCGCGTGGGCGCACGCCAGCGACACGCCGAGGATGGCGTTGGCGCCCAGGACCGACTTGTTCGGCGTGCCGTCGGCGTCGATCATCTTGCGGTCGATGTCTTCCTGATCCGACGCGGGCATGCCGAGCAGGAGCGGAGCGAGGACTTCGCAGACGTGCCGCACCGCGAGGCGCACCCCCTTGCCCTGGTAGTGGAGCTGGTCGCCGTCGCGCAGCTCGACCGCCTCGTGACGGCCGGTGCTCGCCCCTGACGGCACGATGGCCCGGCCCATCGCGCCGCCGACGCAGCGGACCTCCACTTCGACCGTCGGCGTGCCCCGGCTGTCGAGCACCTGCCGGCCCACGATTGCATCGATCTGGTCGTCGCTCATCGTCCGTCTCCGTCGAACTTCAACACACGTTGGCTCCAGGCCCACGCCTCGTCCCAGGTCGACAAGCCGTCAAGAAGGATTGCGCGGCCCAGGTTGCGAACTGTCTCGCGTTTTGATTCATCGGCCAGGTAGTCGACCGGGCTGGTGCCGTCGATGCGTGCGAGCAGGCAGACGCCGAGATGCTGCACGCCGTGCATTTCCAGTTCGCCGAGTGGCCGAAATTGCGAAACTTCCGAATAGCCTAACCAGAACGCGCGCATCAATCGCACGTGCTCGTCATACCTTGATGGTTTGCGAAACGCCTTAAGGACGAGGTGCGCCAGGAACAGGCCGAGGTCCATCGTCGGCTCGCCGAAGTGGGCGGTTTCGTAGTCGACCAGTGTCATGCTGCCCGCGTGGATCAACATGTTCTTCGGCGTGTAGTCGCCGTGGCAGATCGCCAGTTTTTCGCTCAGCATGCGATCGACGATGTCGCGCACCGGGCCTGCGACTTCGGGCCGTCGCTCGATGATTTTGCGATAGAACGGATCGACGCGAAGCTGCACGTAGACCTCGTGGTCGGCGAACACGCGGAACGCTTCCGCGTGCGTCGCGCTCGCTTCGTGGATCGCGCCCAGGATGCGCCCCGCGAGACGGCCCAACTTCACGTCGACCTGCCCGGCAAGCAGCAGCGACTTCCACGGCTGCGCCTCGAGCGGCGCGTGCGTCATCAAGCACGCGAACTGTTCGTAGTCGGCGTGCAGCACCTTCGGCACGATTCCCACAGGCAGTAGTGGTTCCAGCGCCTGCATCACCTCCAACTCGCGATGGATCCGGCTCGTGTCGCTGAACCAGTCGTCCTTCACGCGAAGCTGCGGCCTCGACTGCTTGAGGACGAAAAGTCCGTCGTCGGTCGTGATGCGCAGCACCTGGTTCGACACGCCGCCGCTGAGGACTTCGGCCGTCGCGTCGCCGGCGCCGATCCAGCGGCGCTGGCGGAGGAAGGGGATCGCGTTGTCCGCGTCGAGTTCAATCATGGGGAGCTAACCGCGGAGACACAGAGACGCAGAGGAAAAGGCAGAGAAAGAACCGGAAAATCGTGTGTCAATGCAGGGAGGAAGCAAATCTCAGAAAGACCAGGGACGGCCGTCCCTGGGTATGCAACTTCCCAGGGACGGCTGTCCCTGGGCTTTCGTGGCGCCCTGCCCTGTTCTTGCATTGGTTGAATGACTCATCGCAGGAATCGGCCGCCGTTGATGTCGAGGATGGCGCCGGTCATGAAGCGCGAGGCGTCGCTGGCGAGGAATACGACGGCGTCGGCAACCTCGTCGGCGTCGCCGTTGCGGGCGAGCGGGGTCTGGGCGCGGTAGTCGGCCATCTTGGCGTGGGTGGTGAATTTCTCATGGTGTTGCGTGGCGATGACGCCAGGCATGATGGCGTTGGCGCGGACGTGCGGTGCCAGCTCCTTCGCCAAGGTTCGCGTGAAGACCTGCAGGGCCCCTTTCGCCGCCGCGTAGGGGCCGGCGCCGCCGGAGCCGCCGGTCTGCACCGACAGCGACAGGTTGTTGACGATACTGCCCTGGCCGCTGACGCGCAGGTGCGGAATCGCCCTGCGGGTGACGAGGAACGCGGAGGTCATGTTCACGTCGAAGACGGTTCGCCAATGGGCGAGCGTGCAGCGTTCGAGGGGGACCATCTCGACCGGCGAGCCGGCGTTGTTGAAGAGGATGTCGAGCCGGCCCGCCGACGCGACGAGCGAATCGACGACGAGCTCCGCGTCGGCTTCCTTGGTGAGATCGCCTGGCAGAAGGAACGCCCGGCCGCCCATCGCTTCGATGTCGCGCACGGTCTCGGTGGCGCCGTCAACACTGGAATGGAAGTGGACGCCGACGGCCGCGCCGGCCCTGGCGAGGGCGAGGGCCGCCGCCCGGCCGATGCCGACGCCGGCCCCAGTGACGAGGGCGACGCGCGAATGCAGGGGTGAGAAGTTGGTCGTCATGGGCTTCGGTCAATGCTTGGTCTTGTAGCCGCGCGGGTGCTTGCTGTGCCAGTTCCAGGCGGTCTCGACGATGGAGCGGAGGTTGTTGAATTTCGGCTTCCAGCCCAGCTCGCGTTCGATCTTGGCGGCGGTGGCGACGAGCGCGGGGGGATCGCCGACGGCGCGGGGGGCTTCGCGGACGGCGACCTTTTTGCCGCTCACCTCCTCGACCGCCTGCACGACCTCGCGGATGCTGGAGCCGACGCCGGTGCCGAGGTTGTAGCGGAGCGAGGCGCCCGGCTCCAGTTTTTCGAGCGCCAACAGATGGGCGGCGGCCAGGTCGTTGACGTGGATGTAGTCGCGCACGCAGGTGCCGTCGGGGGTCGGGTAGTCGGTTCCGAAGATGTCGACGTGCGGGCGCTTGCCCTGGGCGACCTGGACGACGAGGGGGATGAGATGCGTCTCGGGGTCGTGGTCCTCGCCGAGCGTGCCGTCGGGGTGGGCGCCGGCCGCGTTGAAGTAGCGCAGGGCGGCGTAGCCCCAGCCGTAGACGCGGCGGTAGTCGTCGAGCGCCTTCTCGACGAGCAGCTTCGTCCAGCCGTAGGGGTTGATCGGCTCCTGCGGCGTCTCCTCGGTGATCGGCATCTTCTCGTGGCTGCCGTAGGTCGCGCAGGTGCTGGAGAAGACGAACTTCCGCACGCGGTTCCTGCGCAGGCATTCGATGAGATTGAGCGTGTTGACGAGGTTGTTCTGGTAGTACTTGGCCGGCGAGACGACCGACTCGCGGACGTAGGCGCAGGCGGCGAAGTGGACCACGGCCTCGATGCGTTTCTCCAGGACCAGCTGGTCGAGCTTGTGCAGCTCCGCGATGTCGCCGACGACGAGCCGGTCGGCAGGGACGGCGGCGCGGTGGCCCATCGAGAGGTTGTCGTAGACGCAGACGTCGTGCCCGCGTTCGAGGAGGAGGCGGACCGCGTGGCTGCCGATGTAGCCGGCTCCGCCGGTGACGAGGACGCGCATGGGGAGGAACCTCGCAAGTCAGGGTTCAGGCGGTCGCGGCCAGTTCAACGGGAAGAAGGCTGAGATACTCGCGAACTTCGAGCTGCATCCGGTCGATCTCCGCGAGGAATCCCGACGAAGCCAACCGGTAGTTCGCGGGTTTGGACTCCACACGGCGCAGATGTGCAAGCTGCGATTGGAACCAGGCGATTCGGTCCTGGGTGGCTTTCAATTCCTGGTCGTTGCGGATCATGGTCCATCCTCCACAATTTCGACGATGCCACGCAATTGCTGGGATCGGGTGATCTGCCAATGCTCAAGGGCGAGCTGTTCGCCGCCCAACGCCGCGAAACGACGCATCCAGAAGATGCTTGCTCCGAAATGGGATTGAGCTGCCCCGTGGTCGAAGAGCAGTCGCGTTTCACCCGCAGTCGTGTCCGCGTCGAAGTTGTCATTCATCAGGATGACGATATCAACATCGTTTGGTTCTGGCTTGCTGGTGACAAAGGAGCCGAACACAACAAAGCGACCCAAGGATCCAGTCTCCTTGGCAAGCTGATGGATCCGAGCCGTTCGTTGAGCGATGACATTCCTTTGAGAGCTTCCAGCGCCGAATCGCCGCATCGCCTCACTCATCGACGCGGAATGTATTCCCGCAGGAAGGTCTCCCGATTCCGTGAAGTCTGGCAGCATGCCGCACCCGGCTCAGTTGGTGATGCCCTTGGTGATGCCGAGGAACACGTCCTCGAGGTTGACGGCCTCCTCCTTCAGCATCTTCAGGCGGAAGCCGCCGCGAACCAAAGCTTCAGCGATGAAGCTGCCGTCGTCGACGGCTTCGCGCAGGGTGACGAGGAGGTAGTCGTCGTCGGCCTTCAGCTCGATGGTGTCGATGCCGGCCTCGCGTTCCAGCAGGAGCTGCGCCTCGGCGTTGCGGCCGTCGCCGACGGTGACGGT
>JAYSSW010000751.1:0-3379 GCA_043720335.1 Planctomycetia bacterium | reverse complement strand
AGCGCGGAACGACGCGACGGGAATCATACGCGGCAACGGCCCCGGGCGCAAGCCCCCAGATTCACAGAACCCCCCAGAGTGCGCGCTGGCCCTGGCTTTCCACCGCCCCGGATCGACTGCTTCAGGCTGTCATTCAAATCGAATTCGACTTGCCAGTAGTCCAGTTCGTTCCCGTTGCTGCAAATCCAGGCGCCGACCAGCTGCTTCTTCTCGACCTTGGCATCCGACTCTGGAAGCTTCTTGACGGGAATGACGGCATCCGCGCCGCGAAGGAAGCTGTATTGCACTCCCTCCGAGTCAACAAATGCCACTTTATTCTCGGTGATTTCCTTGATCACCGCTACATCGACAGAGAATTTGTCCGTGGCGGCAAATTTGTTTTTTTTCTCGATTTTCGTCAAAATGCTCCCGTCCACACGAAACGCTCCTACCTCATCGGCTCGTCCACTCCTTGATTTGATGACAGACGTATATTTTCCGTCATCAAAGTACTCGTAGGTTTGCCTGTTGCCGTTGGCCGTGAAGCCGCCGACCGTATCATTCCAGGTCCACGCGCCAATCAGCTTCCTTCTCAGTTCTTCTGATTGTGCTTTGTCCGATTTGGTCTTTTCCAGGAACAAAAAGCTGCCGATTTTTCCAGCTCGGTCGAATCGAAAATCGCTGTCCACGCCTTCGTTGCGTTTTTGTGCGCGATAGACGAACTCAGTTTCGGTCAATTTTGAAACGGCGTAGCGTCGTTCATGATACGTTCTCGGCTGCCCCTTAGTCTTCATGACCAGATGGGCGCCATTGATGGCCCAGGTGCCGCTTTCGACCGACACCCCTTTATCCGAGCCGATAACATCGGTGAAAGTTCCGTCTTCGTGGAAGCTCCACACGATCTTGTTGCCCGTGATGGCGAATGCTGGCACCGCCTGGAAGACCCACGAACCAATCAGGCCTTTGGCGAGCTTTTCCGGTGCGTCAAGAGCGGCTTTGTTTTCGGGTTGAGACGAGAACGCCGAAAGAAGAACGAGTGCGACCAAATTCATGACGACGTCTCCTGATTTAGCGACTGCGTGGCTTTCACCGGTCTGTTTCACAGCGCCGTTCGCTGAGCTTTGAATGCTTCACCGGTCCAGCCGTGGAATTCTTCCTTGCCCACTCTATCCGCAAGAAGCACTACAAAAGCCTACTTCAAATCGGCAGATTGCATTTTCTGCTTCGCTCGGCGCTCAGGCTCGGACGATCCGAAAACGCCATCAGTCGGCGAGGTCGCCGACCTCGGCTTTCAGCCGGCGCAGGATGCGCGACTTGGCCTGGCGGACGGCGGCGCTGGTGACGCCCAGGTCCTTGGCGACGTCGGCGGGGGAGCGGCCGTCGACGGCGACCTGCCAGAACGCCTGCCAGGTCTTCTCCTCGAACTCGCTGCGAACCAGTTCCAGGGCGCGGCGGTACAGGCCGTTCAGCTCGTCGGGGGGGTCGCTTTCATCGGGCAGCGGCGCGGCGTGCTCCTCCTGGCCGGCGAGGCCTTGCAGGTGCAGCAGGGCGGCGGAACCGCCGGCGGCCTGGGGCTGCCGCTGCTGGCGGCGGAAGTGCTCGCGGAGCATGTTGCGGGTGATGCCACGCAGCCAGCCGCGGAACGTGTCGCCCGGCTGGTCGTGGCGGAAATCGGCGAGGCTGCGGGCGGCGGCCTGGAAGACCTCCTGGTGCACGTCGTCGGCGTCGGTGGCGTGCAGCCCCGAGCGGTTGCACCAGTAGTACACCAGCGGGCGGTACAGGTGGACCAGCCGGCTCCACGCGGCCGAGTCGTTGCTGCGCACCCGCTCCAGCAGGCTCTTCGACGTGACCCGGCCCGACGGCGATCCCGTTGCGCTCGTCGCGGCGGCTTTCGGATCGTCCCGTTCCCGTTCAGGCATCGCGCATCGGCCTTCCGGCAAGCATACTGTCACAGCGTGGTCATCTCAACGGTAGCGGTGCGCGGAGACGCTGTCAACGCTTGCATGGAGATTCCCCGCGCCGCTGGCAGCGTGCCGGTGACCGCGCGCCGCTGCTTGCATGTCGCTCCGCGATCTGCCACGATGGGGGGACGCGACTTCGATTCCCAGGGATGCTCCGATGCGAGAGAACCACTGCCCCGCCGCCGCCGAACTGGCCGCCTACGAACGGGGCGAGCTGGACGAGGCTGCGCTGGACGAGGTGACGGCCCACCTGGAGGGCTGCGCGACCTGCGAGCAGACGCTGCAGGCGCTCGACGCTTTGGAAGCGCAGGGCGACCCGGTGATCGCGGCGCTGCGTCGCACGGCGCAGGCACGGCGCTCGCCGGAGGACGACCCGCAGGCGACGCTCTGGACCGGGCTGGCGCCGCGGCGTTCCTCGGAGGGGACGCCGCGGCGGATCGGCGCGTTCGAGGTGCTGGAGGAGATCGGGCGCGGCGGCATGGGCGTGGTGTACAAGGCGTGGCAGCCCGCGCTGCGCCGCTTCGTGGCGATCAAGATGATCCTGTCGGGACGCCGCGCCAGCGCGGAGGAGGCGATCCAGTTCCGCCGCGAAGCCGAGACGGTGGCGCGGCTGCACCATCCGAACCTGGTGCAGATCTACGAGATCGGCGAGCACGACGGGCTGCCGTTCATCGCGCTGGAGCACGTCGGCGGGGGAAGTTTGGAGAAACGCCTGGGGGGGCAGCCGCAGCCGATGGAGGCGTCGGCGCGGCTGGTGGCGCGGCTGGCGGAGGCGGTGCACGCGGCGCACCTGCAAGGGGTGGTCCACCGCGACCTGAAGCCGGCCAACATCCTGCTGGCGCAGGACCAACCGGGGCATCCCGGCGCCACAGGGGACGACCCCGCCTCAGCGCCGCTGGACGCGCTGACGCCGAAGGTGGCCGACTTCGGGCTGGCGAAGCTGCAGGACGGCGCGGGGGGGCCGACGAACAGCGGCGTGGTGGCGGGGACGCCGTCGTACATGGCGCCGGAGCAGGCGGACCGCTCGCTCGGCGCGGTCGGCCCCGCCGCCGACGTGTACGCGCTGGGGGCGATCCTGTACGAGATGCTGGCGGGCAAGCCGCCGTTCCGTGCGGACTCGGTGGCGGAGACGATGCACCAGGTGCTGCACCACGAGCCGGTGTCGCCGTCGCGGCTGAGGCCGCGCGTGCCGCGCGACCTGGAGACGATCTGTTTGAAGTGCTTGAGCAAGGATCCGGGCCGGCGCTACGGGGCCGCGCTGGAGTTGGCCGAGGAGCTGGGCCGCTTCACGCGCGGCGAGCCGATCCTGGCGAGGCGACCCAGCTACACGGAGCTGGCGTGGCGCTGGTGCCGCCGCAACCCGCTGCCGGCGGCGCTGGTGGTCCTGGTGGCCCTGTCGCTGACGGGGGGCTTCGCGGCGACCTCGTTCTGGGCGCTGC
>JAYSSW010000750.1:0-7118 GCA_043720335.1 Planctomycetia bacterium | reverse complement strand
CGGCATGCCGGCGGGCAGCGAGCGCGGCCCGGCGTAGGGGGAGATGCCCGCGTTGCCGACGCCCGGCTGGCTGTTGATGTGCCGCTCGAGCATCGCCGTCAGGTTGTTCACGTCCGACACCGCGTGGTTCTCGACCGGCACGACCAGGTCGGCCACCGGGTACGTCTTCGTCTTCTGCGTCCCCTTGGTGTCGTCCTCCGTCGTGATCTCGAGCACGTCGTTGCGGATGGCGTAGCTCAGCTTCATCTTGTCCAGCAGCAGGTTCAGCGCCGACTTCATCGGAATGCTCTCGACCGACAGCGACACCGGCGCGTCGAGGTTGATGTTCGCCTGCTGCAAGGCACGCGTCTTGGGGATCACTTGCACGCCGCTCAGGACGCGGATGTCCTCCAGGGCCAGATGCAGCGGCGTGTCCTTGAAGTTCAGGCTGATCGGCTGGCTGAGGCGGTACTCGATCGCCTTCTCCAGCGGCGACCGCGTGTTGTGCAGGATGCCGTTCTTGTCGTTGCTGGTGCGGTTGCGGAACCGCTCGATCGCCTCCTTGGTCATCGCGACGTCGCCGGAGTCGGCGTAGAGGCCGTTCTTCGAGTCGAGCGCCCGGAGGAAGTAGTCCTCGTTCTCGGCCTTGTAGCCGTCCAGTTCCTTCTGGCGGACGCGGGTCGTGGCGATGCGGATGGCGGCCTGGACGGCACGGTTCTCCGGATCGATCTCCTGGGCCTTGTACGCACAGGCGATGGCGTCCTTATACTTGCCTTCCTTCATCAGCCCGTTGTAGGACGCGACCAGCTTGCCGACCTCGTCCTGCGTCTTCTGCTGGTTCATCACGTTCTTGTTTTCGTTGTGCTCCATGGCGTAGCGGTCGCTCCTCGACTTGCCCTTGAGCAGGTCCTGCGCCATCGCGGTGCGGAACTGCTGGATGCGGCCCTCGACGGGACGGCGGAGCTGGGCGAGCTTGTCGGCGTCGACCTGGGCGGTGCTGAGCTGGTCGAGATGGCTCTTGAGCAGGTCGACCGCCTTGGTCGTCTGGCCTTCCTTATAGAGCTTGCCGGCGGCGGTCATCGTCTGGGTGCCTCGGCTCTGGAGCTGCTCGAACTGGATGACCTCCATGGCGCGGACCTGGCCGAGCAGGTCGTTGCCGCCGAGGTCGGACGACTGCGACGTGCCGGGCTTCTCGCCGGGCTGGCCGCTGCCGGGCTGCACGAAGCCGACCTTGGCGATGGTGTTGGCGGGCTGCATCTCGCGGGTGCCCATGACTTCCTTGAGCCGGTTCTGGTGGTCGACCGGCAGCAGCTTGAAGTCGAGGGCGGTGAACAGGTGCGACGCACGCGGGTAGTCGCGCCGCTGGAACGCGTCCATGCCGGCGTCGAAGTTGCGGCGGGCCGTCAGCTCGCTCTGCTTGTGCAGGTCGGCGGCGATGGAGCGCATCAGGTCCGACGCCTGCTTCTCCACGCCGAAGGGGCCGGCATGCGCCTTCTCGGCGATCCGCGTGGCGGTGTCGTGCTTGCCCTGGCGCAGCTCCAGGTACGCCTTGTCGAGCATCTCCAAGCCCTGCTTCTGCTGATCGGTGATCGGCTGGAGCGGGATCTCGTTCTTGACGAGCTGCGTCGGGTTCTGCGTCGTGGCGCCGGAGGCCGCGGCGACCTGCTGCACCCACACGGTCTTCTGGTCGACGAGGCGCACGTCGAGGGCGAACGCCTGGGCGACCTTGCGGGCCTGGTCGAGATCGGCCTTGGCCTTCTCGAAGCGGGCCGGGTCGATGCTGGAGAGAGCGACGCGGTCGGTCGCCTGCTGCACGAGCTTCTGGACGGTGTATTCGCCCTTGGCGGCGAGGCTCATCAGGCAGCCTTCGGGCGAGTCCTCCTGCGGGCCGAACGCGGCGCCGACCAGCTTGGCGTCCATCGCCTTCTGGCGTGCCTCGAACAGCATGCCGGTCCGCTCCAGGTCGCGGGCTTCTTTGACAAGAGCCACGGCGCGGACCTTCGCCTGCATCTGCGCGGCGGTCGGCGGGGCGGGGGTCTTGGGCGTGTTCAGCGCGATGGACGGGTTCGGGTCCTTGGCCGGGCCGCCGATGTCGTTGCCCTTGGGCGCGATGTTGTTGCGGGCCTGAGCCTGCTCGGCGCGGGTGATCTCCTCAAGCACCTTCTGCGGGCGGTCGCCGAAGTCGAAGGCGCCGTAGGGGCCGTGCAGCTTCTGGGCCTGGAACGCCTTCGCCTTGGCTTCGGCGAGGCTGCCGGCGGTCAGCAGCTTGCGGGCGTCGGCCAGGACGCGGACCGATTCCTCACGGTCGTTCTTGGCACGGACCGTCTGCAGGTCGCGGCGGACCTTCTCCGGCGTGTCCTCGAAGAGGCCCCAGCGGGCGTTCTGGATCGCCGCCGCCTGGTTGCACAGCTTCTCGGCTTCGTCGAGCTTGTTCTGGTACATCAGGGCGCGGGCCTGGCGGACCATGCCGCGCGACTCGACCGGGCCGACGTTGGCCGGGACGGCCGCCTTGCGGCGCTGCACTTCATGCAGGAGCAGGTCGGGGTTCGGCTCGTTGCGGTCGAACTCGACGCGCTTCTGCTTGAGGTCCATGGCGATGCCGTAGGCCAGGTCCAGGTCGTTCGCTTCGAGGGCCTGGAAGCCATCGAACATCATCTTGCGGCTCATCGCCTTGGGGTCGCTGGGGTTGAACTGCGGCGTCGGCATGCGGTTCGACGTGGTCGAAGTGCCGGGAGCGCCGGGGGCCGGGACGACCTGCTCGTTGGAGACGGTCTGGATCGTCTTGTCGCCGCCGCCGAAGATCTTGGGCATGCCGGGCATCCAGCTCGAAGCAGTCTTCGGCTCGGGCGCGGCCTGCGGCGCGGTCTGCGGCGCGGCGGGCGCCGGGCTGCGTGCCTGGATGTCGCGGCGCAGCTTGGCGGGCGAGTCGGCCCAGGGCTGCAGCCAGTTCGCCGGCGATCCGCCCAGCTTCTCGGCCTGGTCGGCCATCGCCGCTGCGGTGGCGAGGTCGCCCTGCGCCAGCGAGACGCGGCCCGCGGCGAGCAGCGACTTGGTGTCGGACTTGGTCGGCTGCCCGGCGGGCTGCCCGATCGGCGGCGCGCCGTTCTGCACCTGTCCGGCGAGCTGCGCTTGCAGCTGGCGGTCCTTGGCGGACAGGAACGGGTTGGCGTTGACCGCGCGGAGCAGGTTGGCCGCCTCGGTGACGTTGCCCGACTTGAGGGCGGCGTCGGCCTGGCGGAGCTTGGCGGCGCCGTCCTGGCGTGCGTTGACCGCGGTGGAGTTCTGCGTGGAGAACGTGCCGAGGTCCTGTTGTTCGGAGGGCGAGAGCTGGGCCTGCCCGGCCTGGGCCTGGGCGAAGGCTCCGGCCGCCGCCTCGTAGTCGCCTCGCTTGTACTGGTCGACCGCCGTTTTCAGGGCGTCGCGCGGCCGCACCGACCGAGGCATGAGATCCTGTGCGCCGGCGTCGTGCAGCGGCATCCACAAGGCCGCGATCAAAAGGCCGCCGCCGAGTGCTGCTCGGACGCGCCGCCTGCCATTCCTAATGCTAGCCACCCCTGGCCTCCTTCTTCCGTCGGACCCCCGAAATGGTTCCATCCGATCAGGCCGAGGATCGCTGCCGCTCCCCGAAGGTGCGGCCCGCCTCAGCCTGACAGGCTTCCGTGCACGATCTCCAAACGCGAATCCGCTCCCCGGAATGCCGAACACGGCGCGCCGGATTTCCCCAAAGCCGGCCCGCGGTCTGGGCGGGCAGCCGGCGAGGTTCTTCGCTCGATCTGGAGGCACGAAAGCGGCGGGACCATAATCACCCCGGAACCGAACGTCAAGCCGGATTTGCAGGGGACGCGGGCGAAGTTCGCGGAATCGCGCCGGCGACCCGGCGGGACGCGGAGGATGGGCAGGCGCGGCGACGCTGTCCCGCTGGACGCGAGGATTCCTCGTCCCGATGCAAGGCCCCTCGTTGCTGGGCTTGTACGGAAAGAAGCTGTTCCAAAACCTCGCGTGACGTAAGTCCACTCCAGCGACAGACGGCGAGCGGCGAGGTTTTGAAACAGCTTCTTTCGTTGGCCGTTCGCCCGAATCCAACCTTCCGGATTTTCCGCCACGACCGCGCGCTGGAAGCGGCGCGGCGGCGACTACTTTTTGTGGAAACGAAATGGCGCCGAAACCGCCGGTGGCAGGCATGGCCAAGCAACCGCTGAACGCCGCGATGCAGACGCTCCGCAAGGTGGCGACGCTGCACGCCTACCGGAGCCTGCCGGACGGCGAGCTGCTGGAGCGGTTCATCGACGCGCACGACGAGGCGGCGTTCACGGTGCTGATCGAGAAGCACGGCCCGATGGTGCTGGGCGTGTGCCGGCGGGCGCTGACGAGCCTGCACGACGCGGAGGACGCCTGCCAGGCGACTTTTCTGGTGCTGTCGCGCAAAGCCGCGACCGTGTCGAAGAAGGCGTCGCTGGGGAGCTGGCTGCACGGCGTCGCGGGCAGGGTGTCGGCGAACCTGAAGCGCGAGCAGGGCCGCCGCCGGAGTCGCGAGCGCATGCGCGATTCGGCGCCCTCGAAGGATCCGGCCAATGAAGTGTTGTGGAGCGAGGTGCAGGCGGTCCTCGACGAGGAGCTGCAACTGCTGCCCGACCGCTACCGCGCCCCGCTGGTGCTGTGCTACCTCGAATGCCTGACGCGCGACGAGGCGGCGACGCAGCTCGGCGTTTCACCAGGAAGTTTGCACGGCTTGCTGGAGCGAGGCCGCGACCTGCTCCGCAAGCGTCTCGTCAAGCGCGGCCTGGCCCTGTCGGCGGTGCTGTCGGCGGTCGCCCTGGGGGGCAGCCTCGCCCGTGCCTTGTCGCCGACGTTCGTTCTGTCGTCGTCCCGCGCCGCCGCGCTGCTCGCGGCAGGCAAGCCGCTCCCCGAAGGAGCGGTCGCGGCCCAGGTTCTCACTCTCACTCAGGAGGTCGTGAAAAACATGTTCATCACGAAACTGAAACTCGGCGCCGCCGCGTTCGTCTGCGTGGTCGCCACGCTGGTGGGCGGCGGGTTCACCACCCAGGGCTTCGCCCAGGACAAGCAGCCGCTCGGCGTGGAGATCCGCAAGACCAAGTCGAAGGACGCCGAGAGCGACAAGGAGTTCCTGGTGCGCGTCAGCAAGGACCTGCGCGGCGTCGAGCCGTCGCCGGCCGAGCTGCACTTCTTCCTCGCCAACAAGGACGCCAACAAGCGCACCAAGGCGGTCGACCTGTTCATCCAGGAACGCCAGGCCAAGCAGGCCGCCGCGGACAAGGTAATCCGGGTCGGGCTCAACGCGATGGGCGAGGCGATCCTGTTTCAGATGAAGGCGGAAAAGCAGCTTCAGCTGGATCGGGCCAGAAAAACGGAAGCGGTGAAAAGGGTCGACTTGACGGCCCGCGAATTCTACATGGACCTCACCTTTGTAGTAGCCCCAGGCCTGGGTGGCTTGCAGAAGGAGTTCTTCAAGGATCTTGGCGCCGCCAAGGACAAGGCCGACATCGCCAAGGCGACGCAAGCGCACCTCGACCGGCTGGTCGGCTTCGTGAAGAGCCATCCGAAAAGCCCGGAGGTTTCGGACGCGATGCGGCAGATCGCCACCGTCTACGACTCGCAGGGCAAGACCGTCGAAGCGACCGCCTGGCGCGAGAAGCTGTCGAAGGAGTCGGCGGCTCCGGCGAAGTGGACGCCGGCGAAGTGACAACGCGACAATGACAATGTCCGAGCCTGAGCGCCAAGCGAAGGGGGGATTTCCCTTCTCAAGGAACTGCCATCGTTCGCTTGGCGATTCTCCGCCTGAGCCCGAAGCGCGAGCGAGGCAACACGCGCGACGGTGTGGGCCCGGGAATGGCGACTCGCGCAGCGAGAGCCGCACTCTCGCCGCGACTCGCTGCGCATCGTCGTACGGGAGACGCCTCCCTTGCGACCGTCGCGCGGGTCGGCCTCGCTCGCGCTTCGGGCTCAGGCGTCCGGCGACTCTCAAGGAACTGCCTTCTTCCTGATCGTTCCTTCCTGTGGTCCCGTCGCCCCAGCGGCGGTCAAGGTTCGCTTGGCGCTCAGGCTCGGACATGCCACGGATGCGCGATCACTGCACCGCGCGCCGCCACGACGCTTCCAGCTTCTGGGCCAGCACGCCCCAGTCGTAGGTGTCGAGCACCAGCCGTCGGCCTTCGCTCGCCTGGGCTTGCAGCGGGGCGGGGTTGCGCACCGCTTGCAGCAGCGCGTCGGCCATCGTGTCCTCCTCGGCCTGCACGTAGTGGACGCCGGGAATCAAACACAGGCCTTCCGCGCCGACGCGCGTCGACACGACCGGCAGGCCGCACGCCAACGACTCCAATATCTTCAGCCGCGACCCGCCGCCGATGCGCAGCGGCACCGTCATCACGCCGCTCTCGGCCAGGTACGGCCTCACGTCCGGCACGCTCGCGTGCAGCTCCACACCGGGCAGCGTCTTCGCCCGGTCCACCAGTCCCGCCGGCGGGTTGCGGCCCACGATCACCAGCTTCGCACGCGGCTCCGCACGGTGCAGCTGCGGAAAGATCTTGTCGAGCAGCAGCCCGACCGCGTCGAGGTTCGGCCTCCAGTCGAGGGCGCCCAGGAACAGCACGCGGAACGGGTCGCGCACCCCCTGCACATTCTCGAACGCGGCACGGTCGATGCCGTTGTCGACCACGTCGACGTTGGGCTGGCCGAACTCGTCGCGGATCAGCCGGGCGTCCTCCTCGCTGACGGCGACGACACGGCTGGCCTGCTTGAAGGCGTGCTGCTCGAAGCGGCGGAACTTCTTCCACTGGCCTTTGAGGAAGGCGCGGTGCAGCGGGCGTTTCTCGGTCTCGTAGTAGCGCTGCCAGATGAGCGTGTCGACGTTGTGGGCGATGGCGACGCGGGCGCCGGGCAGGTCGGCGTCGACCATGCCGAGGTAGGGGGGCCATTCGACCTGCCACAGATCGAAGCGGTGCTTGCCAGCCAACTCACGGACGGCGCGGCGCATCGGCTCGCTGAAGTGCGACGTGACCGAGTAGGGCCAGGGGGCGAACACGTTCGCGGCCAAGCGGGCGTAGAACGCCAACCCCGCTTTCGGCGGGACCGGATGATGCACCAGCACCGTTTCGATATTGTGCTGCTTCAGGAAGGCGGGC
>JAYSSW010000749.1:0-3389 GCA_043720335.1 Planctomycetia bacterium | reverse complement strand
GTGCGCCCGCGCCCGCGCTCGCCGTAGGCGAACGGCTAAACGGTGAAACTTCCGCGTCACTCCGGCAGCGGCTTCCCCTTCGTCTCCGGCGCGAACGGCAGCGCCGCCAGGCCGATCAGGAACACCACGCACATCGTCACGCCGGCGTAGCGCATCGGTTCCGGGTAGCCCGCGAACACCGTGCTCGTCAGCAGGCCGAAGATGTACGGGCCGATGGCGGCGACGAAGCGGCCCACGTTGTAGCAGAAGCTGGTGCCGGTGCTGCGCAGCCGCGTCGGGAACAGCTCCGGGAAGTAGATCGCCAGCACGCCGAAGATCGACAGCAGGCAGTAGCCCATCAGCGGCACCAGCCAGAACACGTCGGTCCGGGTCTTGAAGAACCAGAACATCGACGCCGTGCTGAACATGCCGATGATGAACGCGACGGTGAAGGCGACGCGGCGGTTGGTGCGCTGCGTGAACAGGCCGACGCTGACCATGCCGAAGAACGCGCCGAGGTTGAGCATGAACGACGTGATGCCGGCCCACAGCTTGAGCTGGCCTTCCAGTTCCTGCCCCGTCATCCCCTCGGCGATGAAGCTGGCGCGGAAGATGCTCTTCTGCAGCTGCACGCTGAAGAAGCCGATGCCCCACAGCCCGACGACGCCGGAGAAGCCGATCGCCAGGCCGACCAGCGCGTTGCGGCGCCAGCGCGGGTCGCCGAACAGCTCCGAGTACGAGCCGCGCTTCTCGTTCGCCTGGGCGGTCAGCTTCCAACGATCCGGTTCCTTCAACCTTCGCCGCACCAGGATCGCGAGCAGGGCGGGGAGCGTGCCGATGCTGAAGGCGATGCGCCAGCCCTTCATGTCCCAGCCGAAGAGGGTGAGGTCCTGCAACGCGCCGGAGCGTTCGAGCAAGCCCAGGACGATGTAGACGAGGGCGGCCATGCAGTTGCCCACCGCCGAGAGCGCTTGCAGCAGGCCCAGGACGTAGGGGCGGGCGCGGTCGGGCATCACCTCGGCGACCAAAGCGACGCCGACGGCGAACTCGCCGCCGACGCCCAGCCCGGTCAAAAACCGGTAGACGGCGAAGTCGGTGAAGCCGACGGAGAAGACCGAGAGGCCGGTGAAGATGGAGTAGAGGAGGATGGTGAGCAGCATCGTCTTGACGCGGCCGACGCGGTCCCCCATGATGCCGAAGCCCAGCCCGCCGACCGCCCAGCCCATCAGGAAGATGGCGGTCGCGTAGCCGCCGTAGCGGCTCACGAGCGGGTCGGTCGGGGCCAGCTGGAGCAGGTCGGAGATCGCCTCGTCGCGGGCCAGCACGAAGAGCTGCTGGTCCATCGTGTCGAACATCCAGCCGAGAGCCGCCACCGCGAAGACGAACCAGTGGTAGCGGGTCAGCAGCTTGTACCAGGGGAGCGAGAGGTCGTCGACGGCGGGAGGCGAGGCGGGTGGGTCAGCTTGCATGGTTCCGATGCTCCAGGCCAGGGTTGAACGGGCAGAATAGAGCATCGCCGACCGCAAGCAAAGCGAAAAGCCCGAATTCCGCGCATCGACCGGCATATAATCATGACGCGGAGCCGAGGTGGTGTAACTGGCAGCCACGCAGGATTTAGGATCCTGTGCCGCAAGGCGTGCGGGTTCGAGTCCCGCCCTCGGCAGTTCGTCATTGATGTTTAGCCGTTCGCCTACGGCGAGCGCGGACGCGACCCACGACGACGACCACTATCGGCGCGTGGTGACGTGTCCGCGCTCGCCTGAGGCGAGCGGCTAAACCTGCTACCCCAGCAGCGTTTCGCGCGGCGGGCTGACGATGTGCCTGGCCCACGCCTCGTCCGGCTTCGGGAAGTCGGCGCGGAAATGGACGCCGCGCGATTCTTTTCGCTTGAGCGCGGCGTCGATCATCAGTCGGGCGATCGTCAGCAGGTTCTGCAGCTCCCAGCCCGCGCGGTGCGCGAACTCGCGGCCCAAAACGTAGCGGCACCAGAACGACACGTCGTGCGCCGCCTCCGCCAGCGTCGTTCCGTCGCGCACGACCCCCATCTGCCTCACCATCAGGCTGCGCAGCGAGTTCGTGAGGTCGGCCACGTCGAGGCTGGCGTCGTCGTCCGGGGCGAACCGGCTCGACAGCGGCAGCGCGGCCCAGGCGTCGTTGCGCGTCCGCGCCACCTCGATCGCGCCGCGCGCGCACAAGGCGCCGTACACCAGCCCTTCGAGCAGGCTGTTCGACGCGAGGCGGTTCGCCCCGTGCAGGCCGCTTGAGGTCACTTCGCCCGCCGCCCACAGGCCGGGAATCGTGGTTCGGCCGTGCGCATCGACGACGACGCCGCCGATCATGTAGTGGGCACCGGGCCGGATCGGGATCAGATCGACCGTGATGTCGAGGCCGAAGCTGCGGCACACCTTGTCGATGCCGGGGAACCGCTTGTGGACGACAACCGGGTCGAGGTGGCGCAGGTCGAGGTAGACGTTCGGGTGCTTGGTCCGTTCCATGCAGCGGAAGATCGCCTGGGCGACCACGTCGCGCGGGGCCAGTTCGGCGCGCGGGTCCACATCGAGCATGAACCGCTTCATGAACTTGTCGCGCAGGTACGCTCCTTCGCCGCGCACCGCTTCGGAGATGAGGAAGCGGCTGGAGCCGGCGACGTAGAGGACGGTGGGGTGGAACTGCATGAATTCCATGTCGCGCAGGTCGGCGCCGGCGCGGTAGGCGGCGGCCATGCCGTCGCCGGTGGCGACGGGGGGGTTGGTCGTTTCGCGGTAGACCATGCCGCAGCCGCCGCTGGCGAGGATGGTCTGCTTGGCCCAGACGAGCAGCCTGCCGACGCCGGGCCGCCACACCACCGCGCCGACGCAGCGCCCCTCGTGGGTGAGCAGGTCGATGGTGAACGTGTCGTCCCAGAGGGTGAGGTTCGGCGCCAGCTTGGCCTTGGCGATGATCGCCCGCATCACCTCGTGCCCGGTCGCGTCGCCGAGCGCGTGGACGATGCGGCGGTGGCTGTGCCCCCCTTCGCGCGTCAGGGCGAGCTGGCCCTGCTCCTCGTCGAAGTGCGTGCCGTACTGGATGAGGTCGTTGATCTGCTCAGGCGCTTCGCGGACCACCATCTCGACGATGTCGCGGTGGCACAGCCCGCCGCCGGCCGTCAGCGTGTCCTCGATGTGGTTCTCGAAAGTGTCCTCCGGCGACATCACCGTGGCGATGCCTCCCTGGGCGTAGGAGCTGTTGCTCTGCTGCACGCTGTCTTTGGTGACGACCAGCACGTCCATCGACGCAGGGGTCTCCAGGGCCGCCCGCAGCCCCGCGATGCCGGCGCCGATCACCAGCAGATCCGTGAAGTAGTGAGGCGTCTTCTTCGGCTCGAACTGGATCAGGTAGCGGTGCGGCCGAGGCATGCAGGTTTCCCGGGG
>JAYSSW010000748.1:0-3389 GCA_043720335.1 Planctomycetia bacterium | reverse complement strand
GCGGGCTTCGCCCGGCTCTCCAGTTCCGCGAGGTGCGTCTGCAGCGCCGCGTCAAGCCCCAGGAACGCCGTCGCGAGTCGAGGCCGCAGCGGACCGGGGTTCGCCTGGGTGCGCAGGTCCTGCAGGTAGCTCAGCAGCGCCTGCTTCGCTTTCGGCGAGCTGCGCAGCATCAAATGCGTCCAGCCCCACGCCTCGCGGTACTCGTCCGGCGACATCTGATCAACTTCCTTCAGCTTCTCCAGGCGCTCCAGATCGAAGCGCACCTGCGGCTGGCGAAGCTGCTCGACATGTGTCAGGTTCACGCCGTTCCAGCTGGTCGGCACCTCGAAGAACTCGGCCAAGCCCTCGTCGAGCCAGAGAGGCACGTTCTTCAGGACGCTGTGCAGCATCGCGTGGGTCAGCTCGTGCCGCAGGTCCTGGTCGATGCGCGGGCCCCACGACGTGAAGACCATCAAATCGTCCTTCGCGCCGCGGAAGCGGGGCTGGGCGACGAAGAACGCGCGCCGCTTCGGCAGCTGCGGGTAGTTCGCCTCCATGTAGCGCTCGTACTTCTCGCGGTCCTCGAACAGGTAGACGTAGATCTCCGTGTTCGACGGCGGCAGCTTCAGCTCCTTGTAGACCTGCTCGCGGAGCTGGGCCAAGTCGTTGAAGATGGGCAGGGTGCGCTGGACTTCGAAGTCGGGGATGAAGACGAACTGCGACACGCGGAACGAGTGCTGCGCGCCGAGCGAAGGCGGCGCGTCCTTCTCCGCAGCCGTGTTCTTGACTGGCGTCAGCGGGAAAAGCTGGCAGCCCGTGAGCGTGCCGAAGCCGACCAGGGCCAGCACCGACAGCCAGCGCATCGGCTTCCGAACAACACCGCTCATGCAGGCTCCTCAGCAATCGCGCAGAGCAAGTGTGCGCGGGACAAAGATCGGCATCCTAAGCCGAACCGCGGACCGAAACAAGCCGAGTATCAGGGAGGGAAAATCGCGAGGAAGGGGAGTCTGCGTATCAATCCTCATCAAGCCCGCTGCCGTTAGGCGGCGGGGTCAACACACGCTTCAACCCCGCCGCCTACCGGCAGCGGGCTTGATAACGTCGATGTATTTCCTCCGTGTCTCCCTGTCTCCGCGGTTGGTGCTCTTAACCCAAAGGGCGGCCGCGACGCAGGGTGCGGGCGATCTTGCCCTGGGTGATGCGGTCGATCTGTCTCCACCAGTTCTTCCAGTCGCCCCGACCTGACAGGCCCCAGTTGAGGTAGATGCGCAGGAAGCGCAGCCGGTCGGTTCGGGTGAGATCCGGGTTCTGGAAGAAGCTCGCGTTGAGGCGTGCGAGGTTGTTGATGCGGCGATGCTTGGAGAGCGAGCGCCATAGTTCCACGCCGACCAGATCGATCAGCCAAACCGAGCCTTCCGGCATGTGCAGCAGGTTCTGGATCGCCTGCGGGTTGGCCAACGCGGGATCGGGGGCGGGCGAATCCCAGCGGCGAACGAGAATGTTGGCAGCCTTCAGGTCGCGGTGCGACAGGTGCCTTTCGTGCAGGCAGCGGATCGTCCGGGCGACTTCCTCGATCTGCTCGCGCAGCTTCCGCCGTCGCGCCTCGTCGGGGAGATCGCGCACGCCGCGCACGTACTCGTGCACCATCACCGCGTTCTCGATCTTCTCGGTGATGAGGTAGCCTTCGCGCCACGCCCCGGCGACCGCCTTGTGCATCACCAGCAGCGGCCGGGCCGTCGGCAGGCTGCGCTCGCGGAAGCGCTGGCCGTGGACCCACGACCGCAGCGCGGGCGTCGGCCTCAGCAGCGACGTGAACGGGTCGGTCCACGACGTGACGCGGAACCGCTTGTAGATGACCCGGCGAACCTTCCCCGCGACCACCAGGTCCAGCTCGGCCACGGTCGAGGAGATCGAGTCCTTCAGCAGCTTGACGCCGGGCCGCGACAGCGGCTCGTCGGGGTTGCGCAGCAGGTCCTGCACCAGCTGCGGATCGAGGTCGGTGACGGCGTGTCCGACGCTGCCGAACCCGCGAACCTTGTGGAAGTAGCGATTGTTCTTCATGCAGCGCCGCTCGCGCCGCTTCCACGACGAGAAGTTGTACTCCCAGGTCCGCTGCTCCAGATCGACCGCCAGCAGCGCGAAGCGGCGCGGCGGAGCGAGATCGACGGGCAGGACGCAGCTCTTGCGGCTGATGAAGTACGCCTTCCAGAAGCGCAGCCGATCCGAGCGGTGGACGCGCGACAGGAACCAGCTGTTGAGGATGGCGAGGTTGTGCCGGCTGGTGGCCCAGTCGAGCGACGAGCCGACCTTGATCGAGTGCAGGTCGATGACGTGCAGCGAGACCTGGTCTTCGGCGTCGAGCTGGACGAGCAGGTTGGCCGCGTGCAGGTCGTGGTGCAGGATGCCGGCGTCGTGCATGCGGGCGACGAGTTCGCCGAGGGTCCGCGCCAGCCGCTGCCGGACCTGCGTGCGGCGCGGCTCCGGGAGCTGCCGCAGCGTGCCGGCGAGGAAGATGTTGAGCGGCTCGGTCCCGTCCAGGCTGCGTGTGAGGAGGTAGCTCTCCCCGGCGCCGAACCACGCCTCCTGCTCGCCGATCGCGAGCGGATCGACGGTGGGCACGTCGCGCTGCAGCACGGCGACGGCGTTGTCGTACTCCTTGCGCGCCTTGCTGGTCCGCACCATCTGCCTGAACCACGCGCGGTGGTCCGGCAGCAGGTTGTGCTTGAGGTAGAAGTTCAGCCCCGGCAGCTCGACGCGGTAGACGACCCGGTGCGGCCCCTGCTTGACGATGTGCGCCTGTCCCGCCCGCAGCCATTCCGGCAGCCGCAGGCCGTCCGCGTCGAACAGCAGCGGGCGCAGGTCGGCCGACACCGACCAGCGGAAGCCGCCGGCGCACAGTTCAATCAGGGCTGGTCGCTCGACAGGCATTCGGGTCTCAGGAGGCCGCACGGGCGTGAGGGACGGCCTCCAGCGCTTGGAGCAGTTGGAGCCAGGCATTTGAGCCGACAGTGACATGGTAGTGAGACTCCACCAAGCGTCGTCCCGCCAAGCCCAGGCGGCGACGCAGCGGAGCGTCGGTCGCCAGGGTTCGCAGGGCCTGTTCCCATTCCGCGGGCGACTCGGCCAAGTAGCCGGTCTCGCCGTGGCGGACCATTGGTTTCTGCACGCCGACGGGGTTCGCCACCACGGGCAGCCCCGCCGCCATCATCTGCAGCACCTGCCGTCCGCGCTTGCCCGCGTGCGATTCGTCATCGGGGAGCCAACTCGCTCCGATGTCCGCCGCCACGCTCGCCTGCCGTCCAGGTCGATCCTGCATGCGCAGATGCTCCAGGTTTAATGATCGGTCACAAACCGTCCGCAATTGAAGCGAAGGAAGCGATTTTTCCAACGACGCCAATCTTGCCGCGATC
>JAYSSW010000747.1:0-3391 GCA_043720335.1 Planctomycetia bacterium | reverse complement strand
TGGCGGCGCAGGTTCGTCAGGAAGGCCAGGCCGCGCGCGATGCGCTTCAGCAGGTCGTCGGTCTGCACGAACGACAAATCCTCATCGCTGAAATCGAGCGCCGCTTCCACGTCGGCGAGCAGGTTCAGCAGGTCGTCGCGCAGCGTCTGCAAGGGCTGCGTCACGCCGCCCGCCAGCTGCGTCAGCGCGTGCTTCAGCTCGTCGCGGCTGCCCGCTTCGATCACCCCCAGCACCGCCTCGGCGCGAGGCAGGTCGAGCTTGCCCGCGAGGAAGGCCCGCATCGTGAACTCGCCCGGCTGGGCCGCCCGAGCGCTGGCGGCGAGGCACTGCGCGACCAGCACGTCGAGGATCGGCGGCGACGAAAGCGTGTGGATCTCGACAACGTCCTGCCCCGTGTAGGTGCGCGGCCCCTGGAAGTAGTAGACATCGGCAGCGAACGGCGTGTGCAGCCCCGGCAGCGGAATCACGACGCGCACGAAGCGACGGCCCGGTTCCTGCGCGAAGTCCGGGCAGAGCTGCTGCACGACCGCAAGCGAGCGGCGCCCGCTGAGCCGCACGAGGGCGCGAAGGCCCGGCCCCGCGGCGCTCGAAAGGGCGACAATGGTGTCGTCAGGGTCAGGCAGCGTTCGCGAAGGGGCGGTCACCGTGATTCCGTGGCCAGTGGGTGGGGTGGTTTTTTCTGAGCCCGAAGCGCCAAGCGAGGAAGCACGCGCGGCGATGCGACGGCCGCCCTCTGCTGTTGGTCGCTGCGCGAAGCGCCGGTCCCTGGCATTCGCATCGTCGCGCGTGCTTCCTCGCTTGGCGCTTCGGGCTCAGGGCGGTCATTCTACTGCGCCTGGTTGGCGTGTCACTCGGCTGGCGCCTCATGAATCGAGCCGCTGCGAGTGGCTCGACATACACTGAGCGCGAATCCCTCCTCCAAGCCTTGGCCGCCGATGACGCCGCGACTGCCGATCGACGAAGTGACGCCGCAGGTGCTGGCCGCGCTGCGCGGAAATTCATCACTGGTGCTGCGTGCGCCGACGGGTGCGGGGAAGACGACGCGGGTGCCGCCGGCGCTGCTCGACGCGGGGCTGGCGCGTGATGGCAAGATCGTGATGCTGGAGCCGCGCCGGCTCGCCGCCCGCGCCGCCGCCCGTCGCATGGCCCAGGAGCGCGGCCAACGCCTCGGCGACGAGGTCGGCTACCACGTCCGCTTCGACCGCCAGGCCGGCCCACGCACCCGCCTCCTTGTGGTAACGCCCGGCATCCTGCTGCGGCTGCTGCACGACGATCCGTTCCTCGAAAGCATCGGCCTGGTCGTCTTCGACGAGTTCCACGAACGCGGCCTCGAAACCGACCTCGCCCTCGGCATGGCCCGGCTTCTGCAACAAACCGTCCGCCCCGACTTGAAGCTGCTGGTCATGTCGGCCACGCTCAACACCGACACCATCGCGCGCTACCTGGGTGACAGTCCCGTTGTCACCAGCGAAGGCCGGCTGCACCCGGTCGAGATCCGCTACGAGGCGCGGCCCACGCAGCAGCCCGTCGGCCGCGCGGTCGCCGAGGCGGCGGCGCGGCTGCTGTCGGCCAACGACGGCGACCTGCTGGCGTTCCTGCCGGGCATGCAGGAAATCCGCCAAACGCAGCGCGAGCTGGAGGCGATGGTCGATGGCGTGCTGATCCTGCCGCTGCACGGCGACCTGCCGCCCGAGGAGCAGGACCGCGCACTGCTGCCGCAGTCGAAGCGCAAGATCGTGCTGGCGACCAACGTGGCTGAAACGTCGGTGACGGTCGAAGGGGTGGCGGCGGTCATCGACTCCGGCCTCGCGCGCATGATGCAGTTCGATCCGCATGTCGGCATGGACCGGCTTGAGCTCGGCCCCATCGCCCGCGACTCCGCCGACCAGCGCGCCGGCCGCGCGGGCCGGCTGCGGCCTGGCGTCTGCGTGCGGCTCTGGAGCGAGGCGTCGCACCGCCAACGCGACGCCCAGACCGAGCCCGAAATCCGCCGTGTCGATCTCGCCGGGGCGATCCTGCACCTGTTGGCGCTGGGCGAAACCGACCTGGAGAAATTCCCCTGGCTGGAGCCGCCGCGCCCCGAAGCGGTGGCGCAGTCGCTGCAACTGCTGCAGCGCCTCGGCGCCGCGAAGAACGGGCAGCTCACGCCGCAGGGGCGGACGCTGGCCCGGCTGCCCGCGCCGCCGCGCCTGGGTCGGCTGCTGCTCGAAGGGGACCGCCTCGGCCAGCCCGAACGGGCGGCGTTGGCGGCGGCGCTGCTCTCCGAACGCGACCCGTTCGTCCGCTCCTTCGACGGGCCGGCGCCCAGGCCGAAGAAGTGGGCCACCGCCTCCGACGTGCTCGACCGCGTTGAAGCGATGGAGCAGTTCGAGCAGCACGGCCGCGTCGAAACGGCGCTGGGCACGCTGCACGCCGGGTCGGCCCGCACGCTGCTGCGGACGCGCGACCAGTTGCTGCGCACGCTGCGCCAGGACGCCGCGCCGAGTGACAAGCGGCTGTCACTCGACCGCGACGAGGCGGTGCTGCGGGCGATCCTGGCCGCCTTCCCCGACCGCGTGGCCCGGCGCCGCGACCTCGACCGGACGCGCGGGGTCATGGTCGGCGGCAAGGGCGTGAAGTTGTCGCCCGGCTGCCGCGTCGAGGAGGCCGAATTGTTCGTCTGCGTCGATGTGGACGCCCAGAGCGGCGAGGCGTTCGTGCGGCAGGCGTCGTCGGTGCAGCGCGACTGGCTGCCTGCGGAGCTGGTGACGAGCCGCATCGAAGTCGACTTCGACCGCGAGCAGGAGCGCGTCGTCGCCCGGCGGCGGGTGCGCTATCTCGACCTGCTGCTCGACGAGGACACGGCGGCCTTCCCGGACGACGACGCGCCGGCGCGGGTATTGTCTGAAGCCGCGCTGCGCGACCTGCCGCGCGTGCTGCCGGAGCCGGGGAGCGCGGCGCACGGGTACATGCAGCGGGTGCGCTGGCTGAGGGAAGCAATGCCGGAGCTGAAGCTGCCGGGCTTCGAGGAGGCCGACCTGCGCGAGGTGCTGCCGTGGCTGTGCCGGGGCCGCCGCTCGTTCGCCGATGTGCGCCGCGCCGATTGGCTGGCGCATCTGCAAGGGATGCTGACGAGGCAGCAAGCGGTCGCGCTGGAGCGCGAGGCGCCGGAGAAGCTGGAGGTGCCGACGGGGAGCCTGATCGCGCTCGTGTACGAGCCGGGCCGCGCGCCGGTGCTGGCGGTGCGCATCCAGGAGATGTTCGGCCAGGCCGAGACGCCGCGTTTGGCGGGAGGCCGGGTGCGCGTGCTGCTGCACCTGCTGGCGCCGAACCATCGCCCGCAGCAGGTGACGGAGGACTTGGCGAGCTTCTGGGCCAACACCTACCCGCTGGTCCGCAAGGAGCTGCGCGC
>JAYSSW010000746.1:0-3391 GCA_043720335.1 Planctomycetia bacterium | reverse complement strand
CGGGCGATGCAGGCGCTGGGGGACAACCAGCAGCGCGTGCTGGGCGAATATCTCGAAGCGCTCGCCGTCGCCGACCGGCGCGACCTGGCGCGCTGCCTCCTCATCGCTGGCGACAAACTCCTGCGCGACGCCCCCACGTCGCGCCGCTGGATCGGCAGGCTGAAACTGCAGGACCAGCGCCTCGCCGACCGCGTGCGGCTCTACCGCGCGGCCCTGGCGTTCCTCGTGCAGTTCGAGCGGCTGCAGCAGTGGGAATGCGACTATCGCAGTGTCGGCTACTTCGACGAGGGCTACGCCGCCAGCCAGCTCTGGAAGGCCGAGTGGGAACGCTGGCACGCCGACGAGTCGTGCCAGCGCGCCGCCGCGGTGCTGCACGAAATCCAGCCTCTGAACGCGTGAAGTTTCGCCGCTCGCCTCCGGCGAGCGCGGCGCACGCCAATGGATAAGGCGAGCGGCAGGAAGTCATCTCCCCGCTCCCCCCGCCGCGATGACTTGTCGCCACGCGAAGCATGGAAACGCGGGGGGAGAAGGAGCAAGCAGGCTTCCCTTCCGCCGCGAAGTTGCTGCGATCCGGGTTCTTTCTTGTTGCGGCCTCGGCGCCCCACGCTTACGATGCGGGGCCTGGAGCCATCCTTTCCCAACCGGAGGAGCATCGTCATGACCCGACGCTTGAATCGTCGCGCGTTCCTGCAGTCGAGCGGCATCGCCACGGCCGCCACCGCCGCCGGCTACTGGCTGACGGGCGGGTTGACCCCGTCCAACGCCGGCGAACGCAACCCCCTCAACCGCCTCAACGTCGCCCTCATCGGCTCGGGCGGACGCGCCGAGGGGAACCTCGCCGGCGTCCGCGCCGAGAACATCGTCGCCCTCTGCGACGTCGACGAGAACCGCGCCCGCAACACCTACAACGCCTACCCGAACGTGCCGAAGTTCACCGACTTCCGCCAGATGCTCGACCGCCAGCGCGACATCGAAGCCGTCGTCGTCAGCACCGCCGACCACACGCACTTCCACGCCAGCGCCACGGCGATTCGAGCGGGCAAGCACGTCTACTGCGAGAAGCCGCTCACGCACAGCGTCTGGGAAGCGCGCACGCTCGCCCAGCTCGCCACGCGCCACCGCGTCGCCACCAGCATGGGCAACCAGGGCACATCAGCCGACGGCATCCGCGTCGCGTCCGAAGTGCTCCGCTCCGGCGTGATCGGCGACGTGCGCGAAGTCCACGTCTGGACCGACCGGCCGGGCAACTACTGGCGCCAGGGACACGCCAACCGGCCCAAGGAACGCCCCGCCGTGCCGCGCGGCATCGACTGGAACCTGTGGCTCGGCCCCGCACCCGAACGCCCCTACCACTCCGCCTACCACCCCTTCTCCTGGCGCGGCTGGTGGGACTTCGGCACCGGCGCCCTCGGCGACATGGGCTGCCACACCATGAACATGGCCTTCATGGCCCTCCGCCTCGGCCCCCCCACCTCGGTCGTCTCCGAAACCGACCAGCAGGTCAACAACGAAAGCCCCCCCAACGGCGTGATGGTCACCTACGAGTTCCCCGCCCGCGACAACCGGCCCGCCCTGCAACTGAAGTGGTACGAGTCGCGGCGCCCGCCGATGGCCCTGTTCCACGGCCAGACTCCGCGGGGCAGCGGCAGTTTGTTCGTCGGCACGCGCGGCACGCTGCTGTCGAACAACGACTACGGCGCCGACTACCTGCTGCTCCCCCGCGACAACTTCACGGATTACCGCGCGCCGCAGCCGTCGATCCCGCGCTCGCCCGGCCACCACACCGAATGGCTGCGCGCCTGCAAGGGGGGCCTCCCCGCGACGGCGAACTTCCCCGACTACGCCGGCCCGCTGACCGAGATCGTGCTGCTCGGCAACGTCGCGATCCGCACCGGCCGCCGCATCGTCTGGGACTCCGCCAACCTGCGCGCCGTCGATTTCGCCGGCGCCAACCAGTACATTCGCCGCGAGTACCGCAAGGGCTGGGAGTGGAACGCGTAACAGGGAGCAGGGATCAGCGGTCAAGGATCAGGAAACCCGCGAAAGCCCAGGGACAGCCGTCCCTGGGGATGAAACTCCATTCATGTTCGCGTTTGGGCGAACGGCCAGCGTAAGCTGGCTGGTGGAACCTCGCATGCGTCGAAAGTTCAACCAGCCAGCTTACGCCGTTCGCCGGGCTTTGCCTGGTTCCTCGGTTTCGCCGGGGAACGAGAAGATGGAATCACAAATCGAACGAGATGGAATCAATTGCGTCTCGTTCTTGTTCGACGGTAGTGAGACACCGATGCGGTATCGAGTCGCCTTGTTCGTTCGGCTCTTTTGAAGGAAGCCCTATGAAGATCGCTCTTGCCATCTGCTTGGCTGCTGCAGTCGTAGTCGCAGTAGCGCTCTTTGACCGCCATGAGAGCCCGAATGGTCCCACAAGGGAATTCACGGCGACCCCGTCTGAGGCCAAATTCCTGAAGGAAACCGAGATCTTGGTTCTCAATGAGAACGAGTCGTCGGTTGTTACGGTGACCTCAAGGGCTGCCTCCGTGATCAAAAAATTCATCGCAGATTCATCGCATGCCGGGCCGGTACACCTGCGTGTGCGCGTCGTGCCAGGAGGCTGCATGGGATTTTTGCACAAACTGGACCTTGATTCGAAGGTGTTTCCCGACGACAGCTTGAGCGAGTCAGCCGGTGTGCGTGTTGTCATGCTCAAGCGTCAGGTCGAAATGCTGCGCGGGGCTGAAGTGGATTATGGCAAATTTGATGGAGAGCAAGGATTCAAAATCGAGAATCCGAATTTCAAGGGAGAATTGGCAAAGAAGTGGCTCGCCTCGCTTGAACGGGAAAAGGACTTGCGGTAGGTCCAGAACACTGCAGCGACGAGAAACATACGTGCACATCGTCCGGGGCCTCATGCATCGCTTCTGGAACGTGCAGCCGATTGGCGCGGTCCCGGCTATAGAACTTGTCCATTCGGCGACGAAAGACAATGGGGTGCGCGATGCAGGAGGAACAACGCCGGATGCTGGACGATTCTCGCGTCGATGGCGCCAAACTCGGCGACACGATCGCGGAATTGCGGCGGCAGGTGAGCAACCAAGGCGCTCTCCTCCGCGCGCTGTTCGTGCTCCTGCGAGAGAAGCACGACATCACCGAGGCGACGCTGCTGGACCAATTCCGGGCGGCGCTCGCGGAGCGGACGAACCCTGCGGCCAAGATGTGCCTGCGGTGCGGCCGGCCCGTGAACTTGAAGTTCCAGCGCTGCATGTACTGCGACGAGCCGCAACCCGTCGCGTCGGCGTTTGAGCTGGTTTGAAAGTGGTTTCAAGATCTCAGACGCCGATCGATACGGGCAACGGCGAGCGGCGCGTCGTAAGCCCGCCGTGCAAATCTGCAACGA